>JAGKQJ010000100.1 GCA_017898095.1 Bacillaceae bacterium Marseille-Q3522
CATCACATACTATGGATTGCCTATCATCTTAATGGCGCCTCGATCTCCGATGTGGCAAAGTTCGGTGTTATGCATGTATCTACAGCATTTAATTTTTCCAAGAAGCTTGAAGAAAGAGGCTTTCTTACCTTTTCAAAAAAAGAAGATGATAAACGGAATACGTATATAAAATTAACAAATAAAGGAAAAGACCTGTTGATTGAACTCATTGAAAAATTTGAACCGGAAAAAAGTTTTTCTATCTCCGGAGCTAAATCTTTAAGAGATTTATACGGGAAGTTCCCTGAAATTATCGAAATGATGACAATCGTTCGCAATATTTATGGAGCAGATTTTATGAAAATTTTCGAAAACTCGTTCCATAATATTGAAGAAGATTTTGATGAAGTGGATGGAACTTTAAGGAAAAAAGCAAAAATCAGCGAGAAATTATGATTAATCACAATATTTTTCCAGTACTTTCATTAGTTGTACGTACAGCTTTTGCTTTAAACAAGCGTGTATGACTTCATCTGCCGGTAACCGTTTATTAAGTTTTTCTGAAAATTCCTTATAAAGGGGCTTAAAATAGACAAAGCCTTCAGATCGCTGTACTTCCAATAATTCGCTGAGCATTTGGCAAAGCTGATGAAATTCTTCTACTTCATTTTTTGATAAAGAATTTTCAATGATAAGACGGTAAAAAGGACAAGATGAATATGGAATCATTTCAAGCAGCAAAGATTGATGATATTCAAGCCGATTCATTTTCTCTATTATTTTATCCATATTCATACAGAAATCCTCACCTTTTTTCAAAACTAACTCTATTATAGAGGATGTACAAAAAGTCAGCAAACAGTGGACGGAAGCCAAAGGTATTTCACCAGAGGTTGAAGAAAATTGAACCAGCAAGTTTCATATAGGTTTTGTCCGACCTCCGGCTTCCGACTTCTGTTTTGAATTCACGCTTTGGTCTTCTCAATTATTTCGGAAAAAAAACAGGCTGGTGCTTACGAAAAAAAACGTTTACCAACCTGAGACTTTCTTCCCACCGATAGGAACGGTTTAATAGAAAGTATCAACGAATCTTTTTGATGTTTATAACCAAGCTGCGCCGACAATGATTAATAAAATAAATAAGACAACGATTAAGGCAAAACCGCCTCCATGTGCGTAACCCATGCGAACACCTCCTTTAAAATTTCTCTAAAATATACTATTCAAATATTCAGGTTTGCGAATAGGCAGGAGTCCTTGTCGTCCCCTATATTTTTCATAAAGTGTTAATAATAAGGACAATCCCTTTAGAAAATTTACTATAGCTTATGCAAATGTCCAGTAAAAGGAATAGGCGAATTTCCCTGTTTTTGCTGAATGCTTTGCTGAATAAGTTCCATTTATGTTATAGTATAGTTTGTGGATGAATGTAACGAATAAAATTTTTCTTAGGAGTGTTAGTACGTGAAAAGATGGTTATTATCCTTTTCCATTGCTGCAGGCGTTCTAAGCTTGGCTGCCTGTAATAATGGAGACGGTTCAGAAGTAGTTGTAGAAACAAATGCAGGAAATGTAACAAAGGATGAGCTCTATGATGCAATGAAAGGAAAATACGGAGAAGCAGCCGTTCAGGAACTTGTTTTTTCAAAAGTTCTAGCCAAAAATTATGAAGTAACCGATGAAGAAGTAAACGATCGGCTGGATGAAGTAAAGCAACAGCTGGGGGCAAATCTTGACTCTGTACTGTTGCAAAATGGAATTAAAGATGAAAACGAATTGAAAGAAATATTAAAAAACAGCCTTTTACAAGAAAAAGCAGCCTTAAAAGATGTAGAAGCAACAGATGAAGAAATACAGGATTATTATGATAATACCTATAAACCGGATATTAAAGCCCGTCACATTTTAGTGGATGACGAAAACACGGCAAATGAAGTGAAACAGAAGCTTAATGAAGGACAAGCTTTTGAAGACTTAGCAGCTGAGTATTCAACAGACACCGCTACAAAAGACAAGGGCGGCGATTTAGGTTGGTTTGGTGCTGATAAAATGGTCGCTGAATTCAGCAATGCTGCTTATGCACTTGATGTCAATCAAATCAGCGATCCTGTTCAATCAAATTTCGGCTATCATATTATTCAGGTTACAGAGAAGAAAGAAAAAGAACCACTGGATGAAATTAGAGATAAAATGGAATATGAAGTAAGGATGTCGAAGATTGATCAAGCAGCAATTCAAAGTGCTCTGCAAAGAGAATTAGACGGTGCGGATATTAAAGTGAATGATAAAGATCTAGAAAATGTTTTCGAAGCACCGGATCAACAGCAATAAAAGGGTAATGACACTGTAATTACGAAGCAGGCAAGAAGGATAATCTTGCCTGCTTTCTCTACATAAAAAGCCGTTCGTTTTTTGGGTTTTTCCCTTGCTGTTATTTGATCCCATGCCAATCTTTTAACCGCTAACTTCCTGTTTCTGCTCTCTGTTCACCTGTTTCTGTTATGTTATTTTTCGCTTTTTTCTCTTTTTCGATTCTTTCCATGTAAATGTTGCCCTCTTCTTCAATCACCTGTTTTTCTTCTTGCCTCTCTTTTTTTCCGGAGCGGATCGCCATATAAGCACTAAAAATAATTCCTGCTACAACCAAATAAATCCACAAAGGTATGTCCATTATACGTTCCCCTTTTCCTATTTTTATTTACAAGTACGCATGAAATGATTAGTTGATATGGTACACTTTATGCGTACAAAATAAAAATATGTGTAAAAAGTAGCTAATTTGCGAACATACTGTGCAACGATGAGAATCAGCGATGAAAAGTCGGCTTATAGAAGCTTCTGTTATCCAAAGCAAACACACGCTCTGTAAATTCACCCGGCCTCACTTTTTCCAATGCACGATCCATCATATTCATTTTTGCATCAATATTATCAATATAATGAAGAATTTCTGCCTCTTTAATTAGCGGCGCTTTAGGGCTTCCCCATTCCGCTTTTCCATGATGAGAAAGAACAAGATGCTGAAGAATTAATATTTCTTCTCCGCTAATTTTCAATTCCTCGGCTGCTTTTCCAATTTCGTTAACCATGATCGAAATATGTCCAAGTAAATTTCCTTCCACCGTATACGAGGTTGAAATTGGTCCCGATAACTCAAACACTTTTCCAAGATCATGGAGAATAATTCCCGCATATAATAAATCCTTATCAAGACTCGGATAAAGAGCGGCAATTGCCTTTGCTAAATCAAGCATGGAAACGACATGATAGGCAAGACCGGAAACAAATTCATGATGGTTTTTCGTAGCAGCAGGGTATTTAAAAAATTCTTTGTGATACTTGTTTAATAGAAAACGGGTCACCCGTTGAATATTGGAATTTTTCATTTCAAAAATATATTGTGTGATCTTGCTGTTCATTTCATCAACCGGCAATGGGGCAGTAGCCAGGAAATCTGTTATCCTTACTGAATCAGCAGGATTTGCCTTGCGGATTTGGCGGATACGTAATTGCATCCGGCCACGGTAGCTTTGAATATCGCCCTGAACTTTTACAATTGTTTCCGCACTATAGTGATTTTCATCGTCCGTTGTTACATCCCAAAGCTTTGCTTCCATTTCACCGCTTTTGTCTTGAAAAATCAACGTAAGAAATGGTTTTCCATTACTGGCAATTCCTTTCACCGCGCTCTTAATTAAAAGAAATAATTCAACCTGCGAACCTACCTCATAGTGTAATAGTCCTTTTTTCATAACGTACAAAGCTCCCTTCAAAAAAAGTATAGCATATACTTAAGGAATTAAAGTGATTCTAATTCACCCGTTGACAATGCGAATCTTCCATCAGCAGCATTTTTCTTCCCATTAATCCGGGATAAAGAAATGAAATGAATATCATTTCTTTCAAGGGTAAAATTCTCGTGACAAGTAAACAAGAAAATTTGCTTTTCAGTGAGAGAATCAAAGAAAAGTTCCATCACCTTTTTCCCTCTTTTCTTATCAAAATTAACAAAGCTGTCATCGATAAAAACCGGTAGTTCAACATGTTGATAGATTGTTGTAATTAAAGCAAGACGTAGCGCTGTATACAGCTGCTCTTTCGTTGCCTGACTCAGCTCAGATGCCTCAAAGAACAGTTGATCGTTGCGCTCTACTGAAAAACCGCTCTGCTCCTCATGGGGGAAAATATGTACATATTGTTGCTCTGTTAAAAAGGCGAAGTATTTCTCTGCCTGCTTCAGCATTTGCGGCAATCGTTTCTGCTTATAGATTGCAACTGTATTCTCCAGTATCTGATTTGCAATTGCAAAATGAAACCATTCCAGCACTTCTTTTCTCAGTTCGTCCTTCTGTTGCTGAAACTGATGCAAAAGTTCACTATAGGAAGTTCCCTCTTCCAGAACAGCCAGTTTGTATTTCACATCTGCCTGTTTTTCCTGTCTATCCAGCAACTGTGCTTCATATTTTTTTATCTCGTCTTCAACTCCCAAGATGTCGTCTTCATTTGCAGCTTTTACGGTGAATTCATTTAGTTCTTCCTTGCTTAATCCGGAAAGTTTTATTTGCAGTTCCATTGTTTTCCGCTTTTCTATCAGCTCCTCCTTATGTGTTTGTTGTTTCGCAAGTTCTCTGTACTCTTCCGCATTTCCTGCGCCGGCTTCGGCTAATATAGCCATTATTTCTTCGGCAATTTTGTCTTTTTCCAGCTGAATTTGCTGAATTTCATCCTCAAGCGCCAGTAATTGGCGGCTTATTTCGTGATATTGCTGCAACCGTTCTTTTTCTTCCTGCAATTTTTTTTGTAAGAAATGGCTTGCTTCTACATGAGAGGAAAAAGTCTTTTCAGAAAATGTTGCCGCAAGACCCTTGATTGTCCTTGTCCATTCCTGAATCACTGTTGTCAAAGCAGCAAGCTCTCCCGAAAGCCTTGTTTGCTCTTTCACGGCAGCTTTAAATTGTTCAATCATCGTAAAAGCATCATACGCATGTGACAGTGCGATATTTTTCGGCAAATGCAATGCTTTCACAAAGGCAAGCGCCTTTCTTTCATGTTCTTTTGTGGCTGCCTCATACTGTTCGAAGCTTTTCAACACGTGCTCATATTGTTCGTTCTTTTCCTGATACTTTGCCTGCAATGGGATCAGTTCATCTCGTTGAGCCTGATCCTGCTCAAGTACTTTTGCTGTGTGAATAAAATCTTTCCCGTCGAACAGTGCCAGTTGCCGTACTAATGCCTGTTCCTGCTCTTCTGCCAGTTTTACTTCCTGAATCAACTCTGTGTTTTTTTTCTGAATCATGAAAAAAAGGCAATAAAGGACGCCGGCCAGGCCGGCAGCGGTCATCATCCACTCCTTCCCTGCTATACCTGCAATTAATAATGCTGCAAAAAGCAGTGCAAAAACAGTAAATTGAATCTTTCCCTTGCGATGTTTCTTATCTTCCTGTATTTGCTGCCTTTGTAAAAATTGAATCCTTTCCTGTGCCTCCTGCCGCTTTCTTTCTATATATTTTTTATCCTCAAACTGCTTATGAATTTCTAACAGCCTTTCCCGCTCTTGATCCGGTAAAGTATCTGCCCGGAGCATATCCAATCTTTTTTCAATATCCTCCAGTTCCTGTAAACGTTTTTGGAATTCTTCCTCTAAAAGCTGCTTCTTTTCTTGCAGCAGCTGAAAGTTTTTTTGCGCTTCAGCCGTCTTTTCTTTCATAAAGATACTTGTATCACAGGAAAGCAATTCCTCAGTGGATAGGGAACTATGGAGCTTTTCCCGGAAGTCCGTGATTCTATCATTCTGTTGTTCTATTTTTATTTCAAGCTGTTTTTTTTCCTCCAGCCATTGCTCGATTAATGGCAGTTTGTTTACCGTAAGCGTAATTTCTTCTTCTTTCTCAAAAAGGGAAGACAGCGGTTCTATATGGTGTTTATTTTCCTCTAACAAGGCTTTCCTTTGCTTCATCCTGGAAAGTCTGCTGCCAATTTGCGCTATCGCTTCATCTAAATAATCCAACTGCGCAAGCTTTATATTGGGAAGTGATGTTTCTGGAAGCTTGCTTATCTCCTCTTCGATTACCTTTTTCGCTTGGAAAAGCGGAGCAATTTCCTTCCATTTCAAAAGTTTTGCATGTAATTGGCGTAAATGATGCAAATGCCCGGTTATCTTTTCCATTTCGCTGCTTTGCTCATCTTTTTGCTCCAAAAGGCGCCAATATTGATCATTTTCCCGCTCTCCATCTGCAACTTCTGCATGTAGTTTTCGCATCGCGGTAATTTTTCTGTTAAGAAGCGGCTTTTTCCCATTTGGTTTAAAACGGACTTCAAGTTCCTTCTTTAATTTATTTTCCACTTGCAATAAGCGATCTGATCCCATTGTACTTGCAGAAAATAAATATTTTCCTAAATCCTCGCCGCTGATCTGCTGTACAGATTGAAGCCCCTGCAAATTAAAAGCAAATATATCTCTATATAATTGTTTGTCCATATAGCCTAAAAGCTCCTTTAACCGTTCCTCTCCTGCTATGGTTCCATCTGCAAAAGTAACGGTCACGTCCCCGGCTGCTTTTCCTTTCGTACGCTCGATCATGACTTTTCCATATTTTCGGGTTTCAACTACGATAGAGCCTCCGTATTTTCCTGTGTTCTTTGGCTCATAACGCAGCTCCTGCTGCTGTTTTGTCGGAAAACCAAATAAAATACTTAACAAAAACGACATTATCGTTGATTTTCCCGCTTCATTTTCCCCATAAAAAATGTTTTTTGCAGAAATATCAGTAAGCCGTAAGTTTTCAAATTTTCCGTATCCGTAAATGTGAAGCTCCTTGATTTTCATAATATGCCAACTCCCCGTTATTGGAAGTAATCTTAATTATTTTTCCTGAAGCAGGCGCAGCAGAAGCTGTTCACTTTCTTGTACAAGCATCTGCTTTTCTTCTTCTGACAGCGGGTCAAAAAGATGGCGTGCCGCTAATTGTTGCTCAAGCATCCCGGATATCTTTGTAAAATGATCCGTTTGTGCTGCAACGTTAAATAATACGTCATAAAATTCCGATTCTCGCCTCAGTACGTCCTTATCCCATTGAATTTGCTGATTTACTTTTATTTGTACCGGCCAGACAAAATCACGTTCATATTGTTCTGCTTCCTGCAAAATACCGATTAGTTCGCCATTCCGCAAAATTTCCATATCCTGCTTTGGCAAACTAACATTATTTATTGTTAAAGCTGCAAATATAGCCTGCTTGTGATTGTGTAATTCTTTTATCGTTTTCTGACATAATAATAGAACGTCCTGGAAACTCGTCGCATTCCCGGCATCAATTGCATGTTCAAGCCAGATGATATCCGCTGTTTCACTAAAGGTTAATTCGCAGCCTGCTTCATTTAAACGTACATAGTAACAGCCTTTTCTCCCTGTTTCTTTTAAACTTCTTCCTTGTGTGTTTCCAGAATAAACGATCGGAGGGCGCTCACTTAAGATTTCCCGCTTATGTATATGGCCGAGAGCCCAATAATCGAAATGTTTTTCCATTAAATCAGAAACACGGAAAGGAGCATATTTTCCATGGTCACCCGCTCCTTCAAGATAGCCATGTAAAAGCCCGATATGAAAATCAGCCTCGCCTTTCCTGTTATAATCGTCTATTTTTCTCGCAAAAATATGACGCTCTTTATAACTGAATCCATATATATTTGTGATAACGCCATTTTTCTGAAATAGCTTTTTTTCTACTTCCTCAGCAAAAATTTGTACATTTTCCGGCATATCTAAGTGTGCCCAAGTGCCTTGCAAATGATCATGGTTCCCGTGAATCAAATAAACGGCAATTTGATGTTTGGCAAGTCTCTCCATTTCCTGTTTCAAACGAAATTGTGCACGCACGCTGCGATTTTCTTCATCATACAGATCACCGGCAAGCAGAACAAAATCAACCTTCTTTTCAATTGCGAGATTGGTGAGGTTTGTTAATGCTGTAAATGTACTTTCACGGACACGCTTGAAAACGGACGGAGGCAAATGTGTTAAACCTGCCATCGGACTATCCAAGTGCAAATCTGCGCCATGAATAAACGTAATTTCTTTCATTGCTTTTTCCTCTCACTTGCTTTTTTCTTATTCTATCATTTTTTGAATGCGAATGCACGTTCTTATCTCCCCATTCTTGAAGTTTGTCCTCGTTACTTAGATTTTTGTCCTCATTCTTGAGGTTTATGTCCTCATTTTCGAGATTTATGTCCTCATTCCTGAGGTTTTTGTCCCCATTCTTGAAGTTTGTCCTCGTTACTTAGATTTTTGTCCTCATTCCTGAGGTTTATGTCCTCATTCCTGAGATTTTTGTCCCCATTCTTGAAGTTTGTCCTCAAGCTTGAGTCTTTTGTCCTCATTCTCGAGATTTATGTCCTCATTCCTGAGGTTTATGTCCTCATTCTTGAGATTTGTCCTCAAGCTTGAGTCTTTTGTCCTCATTCTCGAGATTTATGTCCTCATTCCTGAAGTTTATGTCCTCATTCCTGAGATTTTTGTCCCCATTCTTGCTGAAGGGTACGAATTATGATGGTATAAAAAAAGCGGCCATCGTAACAGCCGCCTTTCCTTAGTAACCTTTAACTTGTTCTATTTTGCAAGATGCTTTCACAAATGCTTCTTTATAATTTGTGTATGTGTTGATTCCAATTGAAGATTTTTGCAAATACTTTTTCTTAAATTTCGATGTTTCATTTGCATTCAAATAATCCCTGAAAAAAATAAGGTAATTCCATATGTCTTTTTGACACAGCATGCTAGTCGTTTTTCGTCAGATGCAGTGCCTTTTTAATATCTTTAAAAGAATTTGACTTTCCATACATCAAGACACCGCCTTTATACACACGCCCGCCGAAGATAGCGAGAAAAATGATCGAAGCGAGCAAAATCACGATACCGAGAAGCGGTTCCCAAAATGGCAGCGTGAGCATGCCAACTCTCATGAACATCAACATTGGCGTAAAAAACGGAATATAGGAAGTGATCGTAATAAAAGAATTTTCCGGATCGCCAAGTCCAAACATACTAATCATAAAACCGGCGGCGACAAGTAAAGTCATCGGCGAGATCATTTGTTGTACATCTTCAATCCTGCTTACAAGCGAGCCTAGAAATGCCGCTAATGTTGCATATAAGAAGTAACCGAGCAGAAAGAAGACAGCTGCATAAATAATCGTTGCGATCGGTACGTTTCCGAAGCCGAAAAAGTCGAAAAATCCACCTTCAAGTGTATCTAAATTTTGCATGATGAAAAAATACCCGGTGATTAGTAAAACAGCAAGCTGTGTCAAACTAAGCAAGGCAATCCCAAGTATTTTCGCAAACATTTGTTTCACCGGCGATACACTGGATATTAATATTTCCATCACCCGGGAGGATTTTTCCGTCGCCACTTCCATGGCAATCATGCTTGCATACATAATCACTGCCATATAGATGACAAATAACAGCACATAAACAAGTCCTCTGGCTTGATTTAATTCTTCGGCCGTTTTCGCATTTTCTGCTAATGCTTCCTGTTGAAATTCCACCGGATCATATAAACTTGTCAACTCTTCTTGCGACAGCTGCAAATTTTCTGCCGCCTGATACTGTTTTACCTGCTGCAATCCGCTTTGAATACTCCCCGGCACTGTGCTGTCAGCAACACTCATTGCCTTATAGACCGCGGTGGGAAGATTGTCATCATTATAAGAAAGCATTAATAAACCGCTGAAATCCCCGTCCATTACAGCCTGCTCCCCCGCTTCTTCTCCATCCTGATAAGCTTCTAACACAATATCTTCATTTCCAGAAGCATTCAATTGCGCTTGTAAAAGCGGAAGAAGCGTATCTGTCTCGTCAATCACGGCAATTTGGTCACCATCGTCATTGGTAAAAAATTCAATAATATTTGGCATATTGGTTAATCCAATAATGATTAACGCCGTAATGATGGTTGTAATAATAAATGATTTTGTTTTCAGTTTACTTAAATACGTATGAAACAAAACAACAAAGAAATTATTCATAGGAATCACCAACTTTTTCAATAAAGATATCATTTAGCGACGGTTCATCAAGCGCAAATTTGCGAATAAAGCCTTTACCGACAATATCTTGGAGAATTTGCCGGGCAACTTCTTCATTTTCAATTTGCAATTCCATTCCTTCAGAAGTCGGTTTTGCTTTTTTCACACCGATAAAATTTTCTAAATAACGCAGATCAAAATCAGCATGAATCACAAGATTTTTCTTTCCAAATGAGCGTTTTATTTCTTTTAATCCGCCGTGGACAACCGGCTTTCCTTTATGCATGATGCAAAGATGCTCGCACATTTCCTCGACATGCTCCATGCGGTGGCTGGAAAACACAATCGTTGTCCCCTTTTCCTTTAAATTGACCACCGCAGCTTTTAATTGTTCAACGTTAACAGGATCCAGTCCGCTAAAAGGTTCATCGAGGATTAACAGCTTCGGTTTATGTATAACCGCCGTTATAAACTGAATTTTTTGTTGGTTCCCTTTTGATAACTCTTCGACTTTTTTATCGGCATACTCTGGAACTTTAAAACGCTCAAGCCAAGCACCTAGCTCTTGTAAAATATCTTTTTTTGCCATTCCTCTAAGTCTTGCTAAATAGACAATCTGATCGCGGACTTTCAATTTGGGATATAATCCGCGTTCTTCCGGTAAATAACCGATTAGCGGGCTGGTATCGTAATTAATTGGTTTATCGTCCCACGATATGCTGCCATTCGTCGGCCGGAGCAAACCTAAAATCATCCGGAAGGTGGTCGTTTTCCCGGCCCCGTTCGCACCCAAAAAGCCAAACATTTCTTTTTCCGGAATTGTAATAGACAAGTGGTCAACTGCGGTAAAGGAACCAAATTGCTTCGTCACATTTTCCAATTTTAATACCATAGTCAGTCTCCTTTTAGGATTTTCATCTCAAAAAATGTTATTTCCCTTGCTCTGTCTGCAGAGCCGGTTTGAATTTTTCAATCAGAGAGGGAAGAATCTCCTATGTTTCTGTAAAAAACAAGAACCAATACTATTTATACGGATGAGAAGTATTTAAGATTCAATTTCCTTTATCATATCCATTTTCAAGTCATAAAGTTGAGCATGTATGCAAATTTAATTTTTTAACGTCACGCCTGCGGTACAAACAAATGAGAATTAATATTTTTTGCAATAATATAATTTTAAACAAGCTGTTATAACGAATATTGATACCATAACTATTAATAGAGTAAAAAAGATTACAGCATTATAAAAACCGGAGACAATCGTTGCAATAGTTAAATCACCTATTTCAATATACCAACCGGCAGTAATAAAAACTTTTCCGAAGTGTAATAACCCAGACAATTTACTTGCCAATATGTTAGAATAGGGTGAGAATTTCAATCCAACGGTGCCATTTATTAATCAGACAGAAGTATGATTCAGATTCCGGATACAGAAGGACAATTTTTCTAAAGGGGAGCGATATATAATGCCGGTTTATAAATTAACGGTATTTGAGAATAATGGGGAGTTGCTGTTAAATGAAAGTATTACCGCTGATAATGACGCAGATGCAAAACGGGAAGCGGAAAACCAATTAAAAGATAAAGGCTTCTTACATAAAACACATCGTTGTACATCCGCAACCGGAAAACTCGTACTCTTCCACTCCTAGTATGACAGGCTAAATTTCAATCGGTCGTCTTATCGATTCGTTATTTTTGTAAAAGGCGTAATGATAAAGCGATTTATGCCCCGCTTTTGATTAGTTAAACGAAACGGACTTAATCTGCGATAAATGCTCTGGTGGAAAAAAGCTTCCCACCAGATTCGTTTTTTAAATAATTATCATTATTTTTTTAATCTTCCTGCCTTCCTCGCTGCTTCTCGCAGTAGGAATTCAATATGGGAGTTCACACTTCTAAATTCGTCCTGTGCCCAGCGTTCCAGTACCTCGTATAAAGCCGGATCAATGCGCAACGGAAAGTTTTTCTTTTTTGCCATAACTCCCGCCAGCCGTTAATAGAGGCTTCCGGCATTAATAACCGGCTGCGCTCCGCGATCGGAAATAATCGCGACAAGAATATTGTTCACCATATGCACCTTGCGCTCTTCATCCAGTTCCAGCGTACCATCTTCGCTTAATTCCTCTACCGCCATTTTCGCCATCCCAACAGCTCCTTCAACAATCTTTTTCCTTGCAGAAAGGATTGCATCCGCCTGCTGGCGCTGCAGCATCGCACTGGCTATTTCTGTGGAATAAGCAAGATGGGTTAACCGTGCTTCTATTACTTCTACACCGGACACATCAAGACGCGCCTGAAGCTCTTCTGTTAATTCTTTGGAAACAGTATCGGAATTGCCGCGCAAAGTGATATCTGTATCATCAAACGTATCATACGGGTATTTTGTCGCCACATATCGAATTGCTGTCTCACTTTGGATTTCAACAAATTCCTCATAATGGTCTACATCAAAAACAGCTTTTGCCGTGTCAATTACTTTAAATACGACAACGGCGGCAATTTCAATCGGATTTCCTCCCACATCATTTACCTTTAACTTTTTACTGTTAAAATTCCGGACTCGTAATGACACATTTGAACGAACCGTAAGCGGAACCGTAATGAACATGCCGCTTTCACGAATTGTTCCTAAATAATGGCCAAAAAAGATCACGACTTTTGCCTGGTTCGGCTGAACGATTGTTACGCCGGAAGCCAATAACACGGCCAGTAAAACCAGTACAATAGCAGGTAAAATCAGTTCATTTACTAACAGTAAAACTGCAGCTATTAAAGATACGAGAATCAATAATATGCCCAGAAATCCATTCATATACCATGCCTTTTTTTCTTTCATTTTTCTCATTCCCCTTATATTATTTTTATATTATAATGATATCACTT
>JAGKQJ010000101.1 GCA_017898095.1 Bacillaceae bacterium Marseille-Q3522
ATCTTTTTGCATAATAAAAATATTATTTTCATATCGAATACAAAAGAGGAGGTCATTTTTTGGATCAACTTGTAAATCTGGAAAATACCGTTGGAAAAAGAAAGTATGCTGTAATGACGGCGATTCTGTTTTGGTGTGGTTTGGTTGTCGTCTCTTGCCTATATATTACAATTCCGTTAGTGACCATTTTTGCCGATAGTTTTGCAGTGACAGTCGATCAGGCTGCCTGGACCAGTAGCGCTTTTTCCCTTTTTTATGCACTGGGCTTTTTAGTCTTTGGTCCGTTATCGGATCGTTATGGCCGAAAAAAAATTATCGTTTTTGGGTTGCTTGCGCTAACGATCGTTACACCGATATTGGGAGTTCTCGACAGCCTGCCGGCTCTTATTTTTTTCCGCGGTTTGCAAGGGATAACCGCAGCTGCGTTTGCACCGGCTGCACTTGCTTATGTTGTAGAAATGTTCCCGATTGAAAAAAGAGTCACAGCCATTGCGTTTGTAAGTACAGGTTTTTTAATGGCAGGAATAGCCGGTCAGGTGTTTAGCAGCTTTATTAGTCAGCAGACAGGCTGGAACAGTGTATTTTACTATCTTGGCGGTATTTATTTTTTAACAACAATACTTGTCGCAATGTTTCTTCCTAAACAAAATGCACAAAAGAACAGTGGCGGTCTTCTGGAACCATTCAAACAAATGGGAACCATACTTACAAAAAAATCTCTTTTATTTTGCTATTTCATTGCGGTTACGTTGTTACTTTCGTTCGTTGGCATGTATACGGCATTTGGGAATTTTTTAACTGAAGAATTTCAACTAGACAGCGGGCAAATTCTCGTGATTCGTTCTGTTGGAATAATAGCAATGCTCTTTTCTCCGTTCGCCGGCCGCTTTGTAGCAAAGTTCGGTATTTATCGAGTTTTGCGCGGTGCAATTGCTCTTGCTGTCATAGGTCTGGCCATTCTTGGAATCAGTAACAGTTTGCCATTTCTGGTGTTCATGAGTGTCATTTTTGTGGCTGGAATTTCGTTGACGATTCCGACACTTATTTCGCTTGTCGGCCAACTTGGAGGGCAGAATCAGGGAATTGCCGTTACGCTTTACACCTTTATTTTATTTATTGGTGCTACTTTGGGTCCGATTATTGCCGTATCGATATTAAAAACAGGCAGCTATCTTTTCACATTTGAAACGTTCGCTGCCCTCCTTGGGATCGGGTTTCTTGTTTCATTTGCCATTGGACACGAAAAACTGGAGGTAAGTGAGCGATGAAAAAGTTTGAACAGGGAATTAAATGGGAAGGCGGTCGCGTAACGGAAAAGTGGCTGCATGATAGCTGGCTTTTGCAAAAAGGGATGTGAAAAATGGAAATAAAATAAGGAATGAAAAGAATCGGGCATGAACCCGGTTCTTTTCCTTAAGGGAAAAAGTCAGACGCTGATTCTTTAAAATTTTATTTTTCAGAAAATCGTTCACTCGGTCAAAAAAATACTATTTCTCTGTAAAATCCAGTTTTTAGTGAAAACGATAGGAAATCGGATCATGTGTGATGGAAGTGGAATGGTTATATAAAAATTAAATTGCTTTTCGGCGACGATATTGGTATTGCTTCCACTGGTAGTGGATAAAGCAGCCGATGCAAAAGCCCAATAATGCAATCGTGGCAGCGGCCGCGACGATCGTTGTAAGGATATAAAAACCGATATTCAAATTAAGCAAACTGAAAATTAGCGCACCGCCAAGGCAGATTAACGCAATGATTTGATTGAATTTTTGCTGTTCTTTATCTTCAGGAATATATTGAGAATGCGGTTTTCTTAAAAACTTTGCTGCTCCTTTCATAATCGGATTAAAATCAAATAAAATTCCGCCTAACCCGCTAAGGAAAGGGATAAGGAGCAACAATGGGAAGTATAAAAGCCAGGAAAGAACGACAGAAAGTATAATAACAACTTGATTCGCTCTAACTAAAGGACGGGGAATAACAGCTGATTTTTCATTGTGATCCATTTTATATCAAACCTTTCTTATAGGAATTATATATTATAATAAAGGATTTTATGTGATGCAGCAATCACTTTTTATGTTTGCTTCGAAGTTGGGTAACATAAAAAGTTTAACAGTCAAAACCACTTTAAAAACTTGTTTGAAAAACGTTCTTTGTGGTTTTGGACTGTTGATTATTATTACAATCACGATATCTGTTTTAGTGTTGGGTACAGACAAACATATTCTGCCGGATTTACTGGAAGTGTTTGGTGTTTGTATCGTTGCATTTATGGCTAATGTTTTTTGGTTTTTCGCAGCTTTTCGCTCATCAAGAAAGCTTCACAAAGGTTCCATTATGCCATAAAATCCAATTTTTATGAATCTTTATTCAAAATTGGGTTCTTTTTTATGTAAAAAAATGGATTCTTCAAGACGGTTTAAAGCGGCAAGACAAGCTCAGAAGTACTGCAAATCGGGTTATGCTATAACTTCGGAAAAATGACAAGTTGAGGACATATGTCCTTCCCAAAATACCCTGATATCTTTTTTAATAAAAGAAGAATCGCAGCGGGGAGAGAGAAGAGATGAAAGGGAGTTTATTTGCATTTTTAGCCGGAGCATTTATTACTTTGCAAGGAGTAGCAAATTCGCGGATTAGTCAGGATATCGGTACTTGGCAAACGGCGGCGATCCCCCAATTAACCGGATTTGTGGCGGCATTCGTTATCTTAATGTTTGTCAGGGACGGGAAATGGTATAAGATGAAGCATGTGAAGCCATTATATTTGACTGGTGGCTCCTTAGGGGCAATCATTATTTTCAGTAATGTCACGGCTATTCAGAGAATTGGTGTCACCCTTACGATATCTGCATTGCTAATTGCGCAGCTGAGTCTGACCTTTTTCGTTGAACGTCATGGATGGTTCGGAGTGGTCAAGCAGGAGATGAAGTTGCCGCAATTTATTGGCATCGGGATGATGATAGCCGGTGTGGCAATACTAAGGTTTTAACAGGATAAAATTAATGTAGCTTCCAGTCTGGGGTGAAACAGGGTTATGAAAGAAATAAAAGATTGTGAACAAGTAAATCATTATTTGCATTCTTTTCGAATAGAGTCCGTCTTTAATGAACAATTAATCCCGCATTTGTCACTGTACAGTTTTGAGCTAGGAGAACCTATTTGTTCACAGGGAGAAGTTTCCCGGTATCTGTATGTACTGGTAAAAGGCAAGGTGAAAATTTATACCACTTCTGAAGAAGGGAAGTCATTGATTCTCTCTTTTAAGACTCCGCTGGATTTGATCGGAGATATCGAATATGTGCAGGAAACGGACATTGTCAATACCGTTGAGGCAGTATCTTCTGTCGCCATGATCGGTATTCATCATCACTGGCTGAAAAAATACGGAAACAAAGATGCGCAGCTGTTGCAATTTTTACTAAAAATCATTACAAATAAGTTTTACATTAAATCTAATTCTTTAAGTTTTAATTTGCTGTATCCGGTGGAAGTACGTTTAGCCAGTTATCTATTATCTATGTCTTTTGATGAATCCGATTCTATGTTTAGAGGGCAAATAAGCACTGCTGGTTTAATGGATGCAGCGAATATGATTGGAACAAGCTACAGACATCTAAATCGGGTGATCCGGCGGTTCTGTGAAGAAGGTTTGATTGAGCGCAAAAAAGAGTTTATTGTTGTGAAGGACAAAGAAGGATTAAGTGCATTAGCCGGGAATAATATTTACGAATAAACGTGCTTATTAATTATGAAAGAAAACGGAGAGACAAGTGTATGATACTAGGGATCACATTGGCAATGATCGCCGGTTCGCTGGTTGGATTGCAAAATATTTTTAACAGTAAAGTGAATGAACATACAGGATCCTGGGCAACAACTGCGATAGTACTGGGGATGGGATTTCTCGCTTCATTAATGTTAGGGCTTATTTTTGAAGGGAAACAGCTGTTTGTCTTGCATCATATGAAGCCATGGTATTGGGGAAGCGGTCTGATCGGAGTAGCTGTGGTTATGTGTCTCGTACAGGGGATTAGGCGGCTTGGCCCGACGTATGCCATCTCTATTGTACTGGCATCACAACTCGGTTTTGCTTTAATGTGGGATTCGCTGGGCTGGCTGGGTTTGACTAAAGTTCCTTTTACTTTCAAGCAATTGCTGGGTGTACTTGTTATCATCGGCGGCATTGTTGTATTTAAATTGGGCGGCAGACATAAATAAGGAGCGGGGATTGTGTAAAATACAATAGACAAGGCGGATGAAACGTAATACGCGCACGGAGCAATGAAACTTCGAATATAGTTCCGTGTTTCTAAATTTTCCAGCACCACAACTTTTGTCATCGCTTATTCCATAAGAAATAATTAAAATCATAGATGAAACTGCGGTAATGCGATTTGCTTGTCTTTATTTTAAAAGAAGATGAGAATAAGCATATCACAAAGCAGAAAATGGGGAGATTTTTTTGAAGAAATACCGAACTTTATTATTTGATGTCGATCATACACTTCTGGATTTTAACGCAGCAGAAAACTTAGCATTGCGTCTGCTTTTTGAGGAGCAAAATATTTCTTTAACTGCAGAAATGGAAGCACGATATAAAGAAATAAACAAAGGACTCTGGAAGTCCTATGAGGAAGGAAGATTATCCCGGGATGAGGTCGTGAATACCCGCTTTTCGCTTTTATTCAAGGAATACGGTCAAAAAACAGATGGAATTACCCTGGAAAATAAGTACCGCAGCTACTTAGAACAAGGACATCAGCTTATTGATGGGGCCTTAGAATTGATAAAAGACCTGCAACATCAATTTGATTTATATATTGTGACGAATGGAGTTTCGAAAACGCAGGATAAACGCCTGCGCGATTCCGGGTTATATCCGCTGTTTAAGGATATTTTTGTTTCCGAGGATGCCGGCTTTCAAAAGCCGATGAAAGAATTTTTTGATTATGTCTTCGCGCGCATTCCTGATTTTACTGTGGAAAAAGGGCTCATAATTGGAGACTCCTTAAGCGCAGATATAAAAGGCGGACAGCTGGCAGGGCTGGATACGTGCTGGTTTAACCCTGAGAGCAAGTCTAATGACACGAAAATTGTCCCGACTTATGAAATTCAACAGCTTGATGGTCTGTATCAAATTTTAGATGTAGATAGAAGAGAGTCGGCATCTGCCAGTTAGATTGATGTTTTGGCTCATAAGCAGTTTTTCAACAAAATCATTTATTCTGCCAAATGTAAGACTTAGTTTTATCTTTACTTAAGATTTTCTTTACTTTAATTATTTCAGACTTTATGGTATAATAATACAATCTAAAGGAGGTGCATCCGTTAATGAAAGATGCAGGAAGAGAAATTTTTGACGCATCGGCAAAAATGAGTTTAAAGGGGCAAGTAACGATTCCAAAGAGGATAAGGACTAAATTAGGGGCTAAAAAAGGCGACGAGTTAGTTTTTTCTCTTACTGAAAAAAATGAAGTAATAGTAAAAGTGAAACAGAAACCTTCTGTACTAAATTTAATTGGTGCTTTACCATCCAAAGTTGATGTAGATAAAGATTGGGATAAGGTAAGACAAGAGACAAAAGACGAGATGTCGGAAAAAATGAAGTAGGGGGAGAAGAAGTGTCCGTATTTTTAATGGATACAAATATACTCATACGTGTAGTCACAGCTGGAAGTTCAGAGAATGACGAAAATAGCATTGATTCCAGCCATGAATTTTTTTCTAAGAAGGTTTTTGAGGGGGTTGAAAAAGGTGAGATTACTTTAGTGATTTCTCCTTTAGTTTTAGCTGAGAGTTGCTGGGTATTAGAGGGGAAAAGATATAAAAGATCTAAGCCTGAGATTGCAAAAGTTTTATTATACTTGATAGATTCCAAGGGAATAAAATGCATGGACAAAGAAATTACAGTCAAGGCATTAGAATATTATGGTGAGAAAAATATAGATTTTACAGCTGCATGGTTGGCTGCTTTATCCGAAGCGAAAAGTTTGCAAGTATTATCATGGAATACAAAAGATTTCAGAAGAACGGGGTGTGAGTACTATGACCCTAAGCAGATAATTGGCGAAACTTAAATGATAATCGATTTATATTATGTCTACATATTATCATTATGCATTGCTGTGGCATATCGGACATCTTTGCACCGCAACCGGTTTGCTACATAAAAAGGGAATTCTGAGCTGCTATTTGTTTTCCCGACCGTTTTAGATGATTTTACAGGAGACATTGATGATCACGATCACCCTTAAAACGGATTGAATCGTACTGTTCTAAGTGTTAGGTATATTCGTAAAAAGTTATAGCAGGGTGGCAATCCAGATCTCTAGTAACTACCCGATGGTAGCGCGTGGGGAACCTTTCCCACCTCAAATAAACTTTTACTGTAATTAATATGCACTTTACATCTATAAAATAACAGAAAGTGATAACTTTGTAAATAAAATGACGCATTTTGTAGTATAAGTTATTCTGAAACAATGGATTGTTTTTTTTTCATTCTATTTTTTCTCTGGATTGTAAAAAAAACTTATTATGAAAATTTCACGTTCTTTAGCTGCTTTTACGAAGCACTTCTTTCATGACCCAGCCGACTGCACCGTCTTTTTTTATCATAGTGTATCCCTCGCAGCTGTCATCCGCGATCGAGACAATATCTCCTTTTTTTACGCTTAGTTGCGTACAGGACAAGTCTGTTGTAACTGTACAACTTCCTGTTTCATTTTGCTTGAGATACTCATTTTTAACATAAAGCAACCGGTTTGTTTGCGGCTGTTTGCATAAAGTAAAGTTATCTCCTTTTTCAACGGGATTAACATCAAAATGCGGATAAGTAATCGAGCCGGTCATCACTGGGTTTGCCTGAAAATCCTCCAATACCTTGCAAGAAGGGAGATGATCAACATATGTATAAGAAAATAAATCTTCGGAGGATGTTCGCTGGATGATAAAGGCATTTAATTGCCCGCTTGTTTTGATAGTATTACCTCCGTCAATGGCAATAATTTTTTTATTATGATCAATGAAAGGGTTATGCGCCGGAACATTAGAAGGATAATTAATCACTGGCCAGTGTCCAGCGATGACATATTTGTCCGCACGATGTGATTTTTCCAAAAATGCCGGCAGCGAGATGGCACTATCCCTGTCAGTGTCCTTCCAATTGTCGATATCCTCTAACCCGGAAGTTGATGGATCACATCTTGAAAACAAGAAATGACTTCTTGCGAATAATCCTGTTCACTATTTTCGGCAAAGGTTGTAAGCTGTTCCGTAAATTCCTCAGCTTGTTTTTTTCTGCGATAGTAATCTGCAATACTACTTCTAGTAATCTGATATATCCACGGTTTGATTTTTTTCTCATCCTTTAAATCAGAAATATGATCGTGTATCTTTATAAAGACATTTTGCACAATATCTTCCACATCGGCGTGATCGTTCGTTCTTTTTGCCACGAAGCGTTTTACAGGCTCATGATATTCGCTCCAAACGAGTTGGATATCCATCGGAAATTCACTCTCCTGACAAATTTTTTTAATGAAATTTGCGTTAATTTGATCTACTCAGTGTCTCTTTATTTTGTATTAACATTTTATTTGAAGAGGAGTCATGATGCAAATATCTGATTTTGCAAAACTGAAAGTAGGGATGGAAGTAAAAGTATGGTACGACATATTGGATCAATCTCTCCCGGCTCAGGGAATTGCGAAAAAAATACAAGTGCATTAATTTTAGAAAGTATTATGAAATATTGAAGACAGTTTCAATGTTAATATTGAGATAATTTTAAAAATATAGTAAGATTAAAAAGGATACAAGAAAAAAATAACATATTTAGTTGATTAATCATATTTTTCGCTGAATGGAATTTGCGAGCGCTTACTCTCGAGAATTTAATAGTAACTCTGGATTGAAACAAAAATATTAACATTATTGGAAGCTGACAAAAAAGAATTTTTTTATCTTTCGGGGGGGGGGAGGAAAGAATGATATTATCTGTTAATCAAGTACATAAAGCTTACGGAAAAGAAGAAGTGTTGAAAGGCATTACTTTTGCCATTGAAAAACCGCAAATTGTGGCGTTGGTGGGTCCAAATGGATCCGGAAAATCTACACTTCTCGGGATCATCACAAATTTATTAAAGGCAGATCGCGGGGTGATTACGATTTTGGGCAAAAATAACAAAGATCCGGAGATCTTTCGCGAGATTTCCTTTATGCAGGATAATTCCGTCCTCTATGACTATTTAACAGGCTATGATCACCTGCAGTTTATCGGCGATGTGCAGCGTATTTCCAAAAAGCAGATTCTTGAAACTGCCGAACGGATCGGCATGACCGGCTACTTGCATAAAAAAGTTGGAAAGTACTCACTCGGGATGAAGCAGCATCTGTTATTGACGATGGCGATTTTAAATCTGCCCAAACTTTTAATACTTGACGAACCTTTAAACGGACTGGATCCTACTAGTGCGATTAAAGTACGGAATCTTTTAATAGATATATTTGAAAAAGGAACCGCCATCCTTTTGTCTTCCCATAATTTAGCTGAGATTGACCGCATTACTTCCCATATTTTATTCCTGAAAAACGGTAGTTTAATAAAAGAAAACATCCCGCAGAATGAAAAAATCCGTTACCAACTGACCGTCAATGATATTGCAAAAGCACAAATCGTTTTCGAACAAGCAAATGTACCGGTAGAAGTCGCTGATCGCAGGCTATTACTTCATCTTGAAGACAATTCTGTTGATAAAGTATTTCGTATATTAGATCAACATGACATAAACCTTCTCGATATAGAGAAAAAAGTGCTCGGTACAGAAGACCGCTATCAAAAGATTTTCGGGAAAAAAGGGGACGCATCATGAAGTTATTACCTTTTGAATTGAAAAAGATATGGCGGCAAAAGAAAATTCTTTGGTTATTCATCATTGTTCTCTTATGTACGCTTGCAATCTTTCAACGAAATGCTGCCGAACAATCGCGGATACCAGAACGTGCACTGGCGAAAATCGAACCATTTATTACGGAGACTAGCCGAATCCAACAAGAATTTCTCACGATACAGAAAGAAAGAGCTTTAGATGAAATGCAGGAAAACCAGCTGGATCTTGTCCAAGAAATGGTGAGTACCTTGTTACAATGGAGAGTAGCAATAAATGATCGAGAATGGGGAACGATTCCTGCTTACGAAAGAGATTTTTTAGAAAACTTGCAACAGTTTGAAGCCTACGGCGGCACGTTTCGAGCATTACAGGGGAGCGAAAGAGAAATAGCAATTCAGAAAAATACCTGGTTAATCGAACATGATTTACCTTACGAGGATGAAGAATATTCCTTAACTCCGGCGCTTCTGTTAAAACAAAGCACAGAATCCAACTTAGTGTTTTAGGCATTTTGATTTTATTGCTTTTCTTTGGTACGGCGGTCACTGCAGAAATGGAGCAGCGGACTTGGTTGACATTGAAAACGCAGCCAATTCCTAAATGGAAAAGGATTGCAGGTAAATATGCCGGAATGCTTATCATGATTGTTGTTTTTTTCGTGATGGTTATCGGCATCGGTCTGCTCATTCCTTTGCTTTTTGGCAATCATTCCATCCATTTTTCCTATCCGCAAATCGTGACATTAGGAGATACATTTACGATTATCTCGACGTTGCACTATTTGACAAGGGGAGTTGTATTGTTTCTTTGTGCAGCTGTTATTGCTTTCAGTATGATCATGTCCTTAAGCATATGGTTAAAAAATTCTTTTCGCTCTTTAACAGTGATTTGTTTTGCCGCTCTGCTTGGACTTATTGTGACCGATATGAACAGTGTCCTGCAGTCGCCCTTAAACCCGTTTCAATATTTCCGCTTTTCACAAATACTGTCAGAAGCACCGCAAGATACGGATTGGTTATATCCTACCGCTGCATTGGCGTGGGGTTTCCTTTTTGTTCTGTTAGCTGTCTGTCTGCCAGAAAAAGAAACAGAACTTTTTTCTTCAGCTGATAGAAAGAAGCCGTTCCGGGGCGGACATACACAAAAACATTCATCCGCATTTTGGAGTATTTTTGTATTCGAATGGCGAAAAGATAAAAGGAAAGGTTTGTTAAAACAACTTTATGTTTTGCTTTCCGTTATGATCGTTATTGGGTATATATTTATCAGCCAGCAGGCACAGCAAAAAGAAGAAACTTATATGGAAGGATTAAAACAGAGAGTACAGGTTACAGAGAATATTGTAATCCCTGAAACTGAAAAAATGAAAGAAAATGCTATAGATTCTGAAATTGAAGAAGGCTGGGAAAAAGCACTTATATTTTTAAATGAGCAATTAACGAAAAATAAAGCTGCTGTTGCTGCTTATGAACAAGGAGAATGGCTTCCGTTCTATGAGTATCAGTTATTTGAAAATCAATTTGCCAATAAAGAATTTGATACTGGATCAATTGGTAGTGTAGATAAGGATAACTTGGGGGAATTCACAATTGATGTAAGCATCGCAGAAAAGCAATGGTTAATGGAACGAAATATTCAGCCTGTTTTTTCAGGTGATTATGTACTGACGATTTTTCATAATCTGGACGAAGATCAGCTGAAAGGCATGGAGTGGAAACAAATGAAGGAAGCAAATAAAAAAGTTGACAACAGCGGCTTATTTTCGCTTTACCATTATTTTGACTATCAGCTCTATTTTGTGCCGATGATTCTTTTCCTATTTTTATTAGGTGGAGGATTTGCCTTAGAGAGAGGAAAAAAGCCTACACTGCATTTTTTAAAGACGCAACCTGCAAGTGTGAAAAAGCTCTTTTTCGGAAAAGTGATCCATGCAATCACGGTGGCAATATTGAGTTGTTTAAGCCTCTTTGTCATTGTGCTTCTGATTGGCAGCCTCTTTGATCGTTTTGGAGATTGGCAGTATCCGATTTTGCATTATGACAGTGCAAGTTTGGCTAATTCACCTGCTTACACAGGAAATTACTCAACCGGTAAGGGATTTCACTTTATCCCGCTAGGCGATTATCTTGTGCAAACTATCATTCTTTTCCTTTTCGTTTTATTATTTTTGATTGTATGGACGAACTTTTTGTCATTGTTTTTCAAAAATCAATTCACTGTTTTTACGACAACGATCTTGATTGGGGCAGTAGGGTATGTGCTTAGCAGTCAGCTACTGACTGAATTGGCGCATTTGTCTCCCTTCACTTATATTCCAATCACACAAATCACGAACGGAGAGGTGTCTGTACTGAAGAACAATCCGGATATCCATGTCTGGACAGGGAGCCTTGTTCTGTTGGTTTCCACTTTGGTATTGTTAGCCGTAGGTTATTGGTATGTAAGCAGGGAGAATAAACTGAAAAATAACAAGGGCAAAAGTGCTGCTTTCGGACAGACTAAAGTGGAGGGATAAGAAGGCATACAAATCAAGTAACAGAAGAGGGAAGTTTCATAAGCGGCAGGCTAAAAAAGAACTGGAGAGATAAATGGACAAATTTTTTCTCCAGTTCTTTTGATTACCGTTAGACTTTCTTCAGGAGATTCTAAACCACCGTCTTTTTTGACTAAAAATCCGGTTATTTAGAAAACAATCCGCAATTGCTAATTTTCACCAGTCCTATTTCTTGAAAAATTCAATTACGGGGTCTAACATTCCTGTAAATTTCATAACAAGGAAAATGATACAAAAAATTGTGAAGCCCACACTTAATTTTTGCATGAATGTCTTTTTTTCTTTTTTTTCCATAACTACTTCACCTCATCATTAATCTTTATCTTAATACTTTTAAGTAACATTCCAATTACAATAACTGCCATTAGAACGAAAATTATATGCGCTTGCATAGATAAAGTGCTATTATTCATAAATCTTATAAAATATTCATGTAAAATCGAAAAAATAATCAACAACGGAATGTTCCATACAAATATATAATAAAAAAGAGGTCTAACCATTTGTCCATTATACCTATATCCTCTAGCATCTTTAGTACTTCTTTTCATAATCCTTGCTAATAAAATCCTCGATGAAATATAGGTTAGAATCAATAATTGGCCAATACCATAGATTACGGATATTCTATTTACTGATTCCAACATACATACGATAAGTAAAAAGGAGCCGGCTATTATAAAGGATAGTATGTGCAATAAGTGACTTCTCATTTTAAATAGCTCTTTGTGGTCAAAGGGAATCGAATATAAAAGATCTTGGTTATTTTTATCATCTGATAAAAGGATGTGCAATGTAACCGTTGTAATGATCAAAGCAAAGACATTTATTAAAAACGTTAAAGTTAAACTAGATGAAGCAAACTGATTTTTATTTTCGATCAAACTTGTAAACAATATCGGTGAGACATATACAGATAAAAGCTTTGGTGTCCTTACTAAATATAAGAGATCCTTTCTAATGAAAAAATTTTTTACGTACTTATGAAGGAATGATGAAATTTTATCCGAATAAAATGATTGATCTAAATCTCTTAAGGAAATTGTCAACAATCCTCTTTTGTAACAATAGTTTGTAAGCCAATAAGCAAATGGGATAAAGCAAAGAGCATTTATCATGATAAGTACTGTAAATAACCCGGCATCTAGTAAAGTAATTGACGTATTTAAAAGGTACTTAGGATATTGGAATAACAGATAAAATATCACATCAAAAAAAGCATTCTGGTTTACCAAATATGATTTATAATTATAAGCATAGACAATAACTGCAATAACACCAACGGAAGCAAGAGTCATAATGGAGTAAGCCACCGTTTTTAACCCTTTTCCTTTTGACAGGATAAAGGCAAAGGCGTAAAGAAAATGGGCGGCCACACTAAAAAAGATCGAACTGGCTAGTATTTGCG
>JAGKQJ010000102.1 GCA_017898095.1 Bacillaceae bacterium Marseille-Q3522
ATACTTAGTATGGTACGAAAATCTTACGATTTCGACGCACCATACCGTATCTGACGGCAATTCCTCCCCACCTTAACGTTGGGCTGCGCCCTGCACACGTTTGAAGATGGGGTATCCTTGCCGATTTTAGATGAATTCTTTCTACCTAATAAAAATATAGATGAACGCAATCAGCAGGAACAACAGCGCACTGACAAGAATACTGACACTTGCTCCAAATGTCGCAAGCCCGCCGCCAATGACGGGGCCAAGCATCGTGCCAACTCCTTGAATAGAAGAAATGATTCCCCAACTGACCGTATGTTCGCCTTTCGGAATATTTTCGGCAACAAAGGCATTCCATGCGGGTAAAAAAGTGGTGTAAGCAATCGCAAGCAGAAATGCAATTGCAAAGATGACAGGCGTCGATTTTACAAATAAAGAAGCCACCATTCCAACTGCAAAAATCGTAAAACCGCCAATGAACATCCATTTTGGTTTGAAATAGTCGGTCACCCGTCCCAGAGGGACCATAAAAATCGCTGCCACTGCACCTATGCATAACATCAGCAGCGTATACATATTGTAGGAAAACTGCAAATGCTGGAAAACAAAGCTTGGCAAAATTGGAATTAACATTCCCGCTGCTATGCTTTGCAAAATCGTTCCGGGAATCATTTTTCTGCTGCGGATTAACACGTCTCTTGCTTGAATTACTTGTTTTTTAAAAGACTTGTTTTCCACTTTATAAACCGTTTTACCATCTGAAAAGTAATAAAGCAGCCAGGAAATACATGCAATAATTGGAAGGATCCAATAGGCCCTGCGTACATTAAATTGCATCAAATAATTCATCAAAATCGATCCGCCTGCTAGTCCTGTCAGCCAGCCTAAATAGACAATCCCCATATTCTCACCGCGATTACCTCGGCTTGCTTTTTCCAATACGACAATCCACAACGGACAAACACTTAAACCAAGTAAAATAGAAGCAATTAAGAGAATCACTAAATGATAATGGAACAGCGGAACTGCTAACAGGGCCAATAAGGCTACTAAAAAGCAGCCGCCAATTATTTTTGAAACTCCAAATCGATTCATCCAAAACCCTGCATGAAAATTTGCAATGGCATCACTAATATAGTGAACACTGACAGCAATACCAACAAAAGCAACCGAAATCGTCGTTCCCAGTGACCCTTGGATCGGTAAATAACTAATAATGTAAGCTCCGCGGACAAATTCTAAACAAACAAGGGAAAGCAACAGAAGAACAAATTTCTTATTGATTTTTCTTTGTTTCCCCATTAGCTTCGTATCGATCCTTTTTCGGTGATTCCTGCTAACTCCAGAGTTTGCTCAATAATTTGGTTCGCTGCATGCGGATGGAAGTTTTTCTCTAAATTACCTATTAAATTATTTCGCAGAGATGGCTGATTTAATAATTGGATAATGGCAGGGGTAATATCTTCTTCTTGATTTGTTTTAATGGCCATCCCTTCCCTTTCAAACAGATTTGCGTTATCCCGTTCCTGTCCCGGAACTGCCGGCGTTAATACCAATGGCACTTTCACCGCTATCGCCTCGGATAGAGATATTCCGCCCGGCTTGGTCACCATGACATCCGCTAACGTCATCAATGCTGCCATCTCTGTCACAAAGCCGAAAATATGAACATTGGAATCATCCTGAAACTGTTTTTCCAGTGTCTCGTATAAAGCTTTATTTTTACCGCAGACAACGACAACCTGCGTGTTCAAGCGTTCTTTTATGCTCGAAACAATATCGGGAATATTTGTCAGTACACCAAAGGTTCCTGCTGATATCAAAACAGTCTTCTTTTCCCGGTCTAACTGAAATAAATCATACTGTTTTTTACCTCGCTGCTGATAAAACTGCTCTTTAATAGGAATACCGGAAATTGTTATTTTCTTTCTGCTTATCCCTACATTTTCTAACTCTTCTTTTAATCCTTCACAGGAGACGAAATAATGATCGATTTCATGTGATACCCAGCGCGTATGCAAACAAAAATCCGTCAGCACATTCACAAAAGGGATCTTTTGCCCTGATTTTTTCTTATAAATCGGAAATACTTGCATCGGAAAGGTATTAATCACGACATCAAAATTATTATTTTTCATAATCTGATTCAGGCGCATATAGCCATACGTATCAATAATCCTGTCGATACGATATTCCGTTAATCTTGAATCGGAGTTATAATAGAAAAATCCGTATATTCTTTTTCCTTTTGAAAAACTCTTTATATAAAGATACTTCGTGAATTTTGTGAGAATCGGATGCGCTTCATAAAAAAGATCTGACGTAACAACATCCGTTATCCCCCTTTTTTTTAATTGTTCAATAAGTGCACGAGTTACCTCAAGATGACCACTGCCATAGCTGCCTGTTAAAATTAAAACTTTTGGGGAAGATCTCAATCCTAATACCGCCTTTCAACATCATCATTCAATCTTTCTTCTCTTCGAATATCATTAAAATTAATGATCGCTTATTTTTTCTAAAAAGTCCATTCCCAATCATGTATTTTTACATATTCCTTACATTGGTTGAAATAGTGACTCCATTCTATAAGAGTGTGTTCAAAAAGTTTCTACTAACTCTGACCTCTGGCCTTTTTTAGATCCGTTAGTAAAGGAAAAGCAAACCGGAGAAGAGATTCGCTGTTATTAAAAACTTATTGAACAATCTCTATTAAAATAGACGAAAATGTATTTCACAATACTACATTTTTCTATTATTTTGTTTATCGCAGATTAAGGGGCAGTAATACCCTCGCCTCAAAAATAGAGGTGAAACCAATCATTTTAGGCGGGGATAAACTGCCCCTAAAAGCCCGATTGGTGAGATAAGGAGTTTCTTTGGGCTTCAGCCCTTAGAAACTTCAATCGGGCTCCGCGCGGCAAGGTTTTTCTTAGAACTTCAGCTCTTAGAAAAATCAGTCAGGCTCCGCGTGATAAGGAATATCTTAGAGCTTCAGCTCTTAGATATTTCAATCAGGCTTCGCGTGACTAACCATCAGTGGGGGACGTGTGCCGACTAAAATCTCAGGCGTCCTGTTGCAACGTCGGCACTAGTACGTCCTGTACGTCGGAAAACCACCACTGATAGAAGTTTCACTTTATTAATATTTTAAAAAAAACCTTGCAGAAAATCCTACAAGGTTGATATTTTTTCAGATCATCTACATGATAATTATCATATATTATTAATACTTAAGTTGTTATATTAGCATAACCACTCTATGTGATTGTGCTTAACGGAGAATAAAGGCTCCATCTGCTTTACCAAGTATTACACCGGCTATAACAGGGTCTCTTTTATTTTACCAAAAACAATCCAAGTCGTATATTATTTTGTAAATGAATCATGGTAGGACTTATTATCTGATCATTTTTTCTCATTTTATGATGAACTTTCAGTACATCCTCACGCTTCATTTCAGCTCTTAATACTAAGTCGTTACCATCTGCCCGCCATTTACATGAATGGTTTTCCCTGTAATGTAGGAACCATCATCTGAAGCGAAAATACATAAACAGGTGCCAGCTCATAAGGCTGTCCGGCACGTTTCATCGGTACATCCGTTCCGAGCGTCTAATTATCTCAGGCGGCTGTGTGAACGCATTCAACGGCGTCCATATATGTCCCGGAGCAACCGCATTTACCCGTATTCCCTGCAGTGCCAAATTATTTGCCAGAGCACGGGTAAAACTGACAATGGCCCCTTTTGTTGCCGAATAATCAATTAAGTTATCTCTGCCTATATACGCATTAACTGAGGTCGTATTAATAATACTGCTGTCGTCGGACATATACGGGAGTGCTGCTTTTGTCATATAGACAAAAATTATTATTATTACCTTTTCGGGGGCATTTTTTATGTACTTCCTTTATAATGGTGATAATGTAGTAAGGGAGGTGAAAATATGTTTAAAAAATTTATAAATAAGATGTTATCAGGGAGCAGCAGCCACCGGCGGAGAAGATATTATGGAAGCAGCAGCGGACGTCCGAGAAGAAGATTCTACGGCAGCAGCAGCGGACATCATTACTCCTACTCCGGAAGCAGCTCAGGATATAGAAGATATAATTCCTATCACGGAAGCGGACGTTACAAGCGCAGAGGACGAAGCAGCAGCTGAATCAACTTTTTTACCCTTGCTGTTTAATTGCCATGTCAATCGAATTTTGAACCTGTACACCATTTTGAAAACGCTTCTCGATACCAAGCAGCCGCTTCAACAGGTCTTTAGTAGCTTCTTGCATAACAAGCTCTTCTGTCCATGGAAGGGCTTTTTTTCTTGCCGGTTTGTAAGTAGAATAAAGTAAATACAAGAGCATATCACCCAAGTCAAAATAATCATCCGTTTTAAGTGTTTCTTTTTTTTGCTGGAACTTGTTATGTATCGCAAGTCCAAAATCAATTAAATACACATGCTTGTCCTTCCCTAATACGATGTTGGGAATCCGTAAATCACAGTGGAAAATTTCTTGTTCATGCAAATAATCCACTATTTTTGCAATATCGCGAATAATAAGCAGTGCCTCTTTCTCAGAAAATTGTTTCCCTTCATGAAAAAGCAGTTCTTCTAAATTTTCTCCTTCTACATAAGACATTACATAATAATGATTTCCATCGTCAGTAAAATCATCGAGATAGCGGGGAACCAATGGATGGTGTAATTTCTTCATTAATTCTATTTCAGAAGCAAACTGCTCCCGTTCTTTTTTTGATCCGCGTCTAGATTGCCGTAGTTGTTTTATAACGCATAATCTTTTTTCAGACAAATCCATAGAAAGGTAAGCTATTCCGTAGCTGCCCATTCCAAGTATTTCTTTAATTTGATAGGTATCTATTAAAATCGTACCCTCTTTTAAAGGATGATCCTTTAACCACCGGTAAAAATATTTAAAAAATCTCATTTTGCCCTCTTTTTTCTGTATTCAAATAATAAAAATAGCTTATCTTTCTTTTATCATACCATATGCCATTTAGAATATCTCTTTTTCTTCCGTTCGAGATAAATTCTCCTTTTCGAATAGGAAGCGGTTTTTTCTTCTTACATGGAGGCAGTGCCCATATTGAAGTCTGCACTCCTTAGTAGGATATGCGTTAACTCAAAAAGTTCAAGTATTTTTCTCGGATCTTTCCCGGTTACCTCTCTTATTTTTTCTAAACGGTACTGTAGTGTATTTCGATGGATGTTCAATTGCCTTGCAGTCACAGAAGTATTACAGTTATTTGCAATATAACTCTTTAATGTCATTAACAGCTCTGTTTTTCTGTTTAAACCTTCCATCATGGTTTCTTCGGTTTTTTCCTCCATTAAGCTTATCTCGCCCAGCTTTACAAAAAAAGCCGCGTCTTCATAAGTAATAATCCGGCAAGGCAATGATAGATCTTCGATTACAGCCATACTGCGCTTTGCCTGATAATAACTATGCGCTATGTTTGAAATGTGATCTCCAATACTAGTTACTACTTTATTTTTCTCCGAAATCAAAGCGTTCATGGCAGGAGATACTTCAGATGGATTTTGTATCATGATTATATACGTGTTTTCCTCCAAATTAAAGCAAGGATATTTTAATAATATTTTTGCATGTTCATCATTTAACAAAAGATTCTTTATGAAAACTACGGTCGTTTTCCTATACAAGTCCAGCTTATAGTCTGCAGCTTCCTTTATAAGCTTTTCCGAATAAGGAGGTTTTCTTTGAAATAATATTTCTAAGAATGCTTTTTTCTTCTTACTTTCATTTTCTAAATTCTTTAGCGCGATACCTTGTTCGGCAAGAAGAGAAACCGTTGTCTTTACGATGCTGCAGAACGGTCTGACTTCTTCAGGTTTTCCACTTATCCCGATAACTCCTACACGTTTATGATCAATGACAATCGGTTCGTTTGTGCCTTTCTTTGCATATCTTGTATCCTCATATACTTCAATCATTTTCCCGGTTTTTAATGCTTTCACTGCCCCATCATGAACAGTTCCGACTCTTTTTTTATTGCCGCTGCCAATAATAACACCATGTTCGTTCATAATATTAATGTTATACGGAATGTCTTTCATCATTTTATCGACAATATCCTGGGCTTGTTCTTTGGATAGTTGATACAATTTTCCCACTCCTCAAAAAGAGATCACGTTTTTAACATACTGCATCGGGATATCGGATGGGCCGCTGCCCTACCTGATTTGTAAAACCCACCTACGCTTTACTTAGAGGTGGGGACCATAACCCTTAAAACATTTTCTATATGAAATATTATAATCGTTGAAACCATATATTTCAAAAAAACAGTGGATATCTCTTAAGTCATACAAGTAACTTAGAAATATCCACTCATAACTTTGTTTTCGTTTTCATAAGATAAGGCAAAAAGCAAGACTTCCACTTAAAAAAGGCATTGATCATCCTTTAGATTAACTTTATAAGCCTAGCAATATTTTCACTTGTTCTTTCGACATTACGAGGCCCATCCAGTAAAATTTTCTGCAACTCGGCTGCTCCTGGTACAATCCCAAATATGGCATCAATTCCTTTATTATATAAGGATTCGATTCCTTCTCCGATATAACCGGCAACGGCAATCACCGGTTTATTTTCCTGCTTTGCTGTTTTCGCAACCCCATATGGCGTCTTGCCAAACTGTGTCTGAAAATCGATGCCGCCCTCACCAGTGAACACAAAATCAGCCTGCGCCACTTTTTCTTTTAATTTCGTATATTCTATGACTATATCAATACCGTTTTGTAATGTTGCATTAGTGAAAAGCAACAGACCTGCCCCTAATCCGCCTGCGGCTCCGGCACCGGGAACGTTTTTCACATCTTTTCCAAGACTATCTTTTACAACATCCGCGTAGTGTGACAGGTTTTGATCCAAAATTTGAATCATTTCTTCTGTTGCGCCCTTTTGCGGACCAAAAACTCTGGAAGCACCATCTTTCCCGCACAATGGATTTGTTACATCACTGGCAATGAGAATTTCGATTTCTTTCAGCCTTTTATCCAAACCGGAAGTATCGGCTTTTGCGAGTTTATTTAAGTAGCCTCCTCCTCTTGGCAAAGGAGAACCCTTTTCATCAAGGAATTGTACTCCCAGCGCTTCTGCCATGCCGGCTCCGCCGTCATTTGTGGCACTTCCGCCAATTCCGATAATTATTTTTTTGATTCCCTTTTCTATACATGCTTTAATTAGTTCACCAGTTCCATATGTTGTTGTAACCAAAGGGTTTTTTGTTTCTTTCGTGACAAGATGGATACCGCTTGCAGAGGCCATTTCGATGGCTGCTGTTTCTCCGTCTCCGAGAATGCCGTAGCTCGCTTTTACCGGATTGCCCAAAGGACCGGTCACTTCAACCGGATATATATTCCCTCCAGTAGCATCTACAAGTGATTGAACGGTACCTTCTCCTCCGTCAGCCATCGGCACATGAATGCAGTTCGCATCAGCAAAAACTTTCTTGATCCCCTTTTCCATTGCCAAACAAACTTCTTTTGCAGTCATACTTTCTTTGAATGAATCTGGTGCGAGCACAAATGTTTTCGCTTTCATTTTTTCCACCTCTTTCACGTTTTCTTTCATTCTATTACAAGATAAAACCATATAGAATTGTAGCAATAATCGTCATTGTTCCCCCGATAATAGCTTCATAAGGTACCACTGTCATCCGTTGTTTAATGCTCATATTCATGCTGCCACCTGTAACGTGGAAATAGTTTCCTTGTGGCAGTTGATCAATAACTGTTCCGGCAGTATGAACCATAACAGCAGCCGCAAGCGGTGCAGTTCCCATTTCTAAAATAGCTTGTCCAAATGAACCTGTAGTAAGGATGACGCCGGTTGATGTTGAAGCGGTTGCAGCTGCCATCAAAATACCGGCAATCGGCGCGAGAAATGTACCGGAAATACCGGATGCTTGAATGATATTAACCACTTGAACAGAAAGGTCTGACGCGGATATCAGTCCGGCAATCGCACCTGCTCCAATTAAGATTAGCACAGTTGACGTCATTTTGTTTATGCCTGATGTTGTGTATTTCAAAATATTTTTCGTCTGCCCCATCGCAATCATTCCTAAAACTCCTGCGATCGGAAGAATGTACATCGCATCTATTTTAAAATTTGATAATAATCCGATATGAAATATTGACCCAATCGGATTTATCATCAATAAAATAACTGCTACAAGCGGTGCAACGATCGCTTTCTTCAGCTGCGGGTAGCTCACGGTGTCTACCTCATTATCGGCAGCTTCCTCAGCGGATACTTTTGCCCCTTTATGTTTAAGCATAGATGCAACAAGAACCGTTACGATTAACCCGCATACAGCAGGAATAAAGCCGGCAATCATGACATCGCTTAACTCCAGGTTAAATCCTCTTGCTGCCGCAATCGTATTCGGGTTAGGAGAAATAATATTTCCTGCTTTCCCTCCTCCTGATAATGCGAGCAACAGTGCAATTTTGGAAAAACCCATTTTGTTCCCAACAGATAATGCAATCGGTGCCACAATTAATACTGCTACAGGAATGAATACACCAACTGAAGTGATAATCATTGTAGCCAGAGACAAGGCAATAATTGCTTTGCTTTCACCAAATTTATTAACAATGGATTGTGCAATTGTTTCTGCAGCCCCGGACTCCATCATTACTCCCGCCAGGACACCTGCTGCAAGAACGCGGATAACGGTACCCATGACACTTTGTGTACCGCCAACTAATACGTTTATTGTTTCTTCAAGATTGGCTCCCCCAATTAATGCTCCAATAATAGCTCCTAAAAATAAAGCGTATACAGGATTGAGTTTTCTTAAGATTAAAATAATCGCAATCAATAACCCAGCTAAGGCACCAATCCAGCTAATTAAAAATCCTTCCATCAAAAATCCTCCTAGTAAATCTAATGTTGAATTCGGTTACATTATAGTTTTATTCACTTAGAAATACTATTGGAGATAAAACGATTTTTTTATTCACTTGCACAACTGTGGAACTCCTAATTTCATTTCCGTGCTTTCGTTGTCGCTGATCTGGTCTTAGTCATAATGAATTTTGATTTGGAGCAGCTAAAGCATATGAAAACTATGCCTGCCATTTCCCAGTCTAATGCGATAGACATTTTCTGCGGAGAATTTTCGGTCAAACTGCAATGGTGCAAAGAATATACGGAGAATGATGAGTCCTATTATCAATTAATTTATGTCCCGGAACCGTCGGGTTTGGCTTTTATCGATGCACAAACTGGGGAAAAATATTGAATACGCACGAATGGGGGAAATAATGTTTGAAACTATCTTATCATCTGTTCATTTCCCCCGGTTTATTAATTGTTAGAACAATAGAAAAATAGCGAAATATGAGGAAAAAATACGATTGTTTTCTAAAAGAACATGTTCAAAAAGTGATACGAATGAGAAACAAGATTGCTATGACTTTTTGAACAACCTCATAACGAACGGCTGTTAAATTTATTTCATCAGCCATTCTTCCTCATTTTCCTTTTTATCTCCAACATCAATTTTTTTAAGTTCTAATTTCATTTTTTCTGTTTCGAGTAGAAAATTCTCATTCTTTATCTTTTCTAATTCTAATTCTTTTTCAATCGTTTTCATTTTAATCTTTGCTTTACTTTTTGAATGCTCTGTTAAAATCGCAATAATGGGAATAGAAAAAATAAGAATTACTGCTACCAATCCTGTATCCATAGTGATACCTCCCTCACACTTCTTTTTCTTCCCATTGTACTACAATTACATGTTTTTTTAAATATTAGGTATAATGGAGACAGAAGTGGTTTCAAAACAAAGCATCTTGTCGGCATATCCCGTTTTGTTTATATTTTTGCATTGCCGCGCGTATAACCGGCTTATCACAAGATTTGGAATTAGTTGAGCATGGTTTGCATTTCCTGCAGTAATATCAGCGCGATCATAAACACGGCGGCTATTATTGGATATTAAGCTGACAAAATGTGAAAGATTCCCGTAAATTTGCGTACGGACATGCATTGTCTCACTGGTATCTCGATTTTTATGAGCAAATCTTTCAATTTTGCCAGGCATGTCTGATGGACTGGAAAAATGGAGGATGGTATCAAATACTGAGTGCCGGCAATAAAAGATAAAGCAATATAATAAGTCTGCCGCAAAAAACCGACTACCATCCGGTGACAAATTGCTGGATGAGTTTACGCGCTTTTTCTCCTGAAATTAAGTAAATTTGTTTTAACGAACGAAAGGTAAGGAAGTTAATCCAGAATACCCCACCTGTATTTTTTCGAGAGACCAGTGGTTTTAACCCTCGTTATAAAAAATTGTTATCATCCGTTTTCATTCTATTTACAGAAGGGTGCGTTTTAAATGAAAAAATTAAATTGGGCGATTATCGGGCCAGGAGCAATTGCAAATGAATTTGCGAAAGCACTTGGCAAAGAAAAAGAAAATCTTATTGCCGTCGGGGCGAGAAATCTTGAAAAAGCAACAAAATTTGCCGAACAATTCAACATACCGAAAGTGTACGATGACTTTGACGCTTTATTAGCAGATGATGAAATCGACGTTGTCTATATTTCCACTCCGCATACTTTTCATTATGAATTTATGATCAAAAGCTTGCAGCATGGAAAGCATATACTTTGTGAAAAAGCAATTACGGTGAATGGAACACAACTAAATGAAATCATGTCGCTTGCTGAGGAGAAGCATTTAGCAGTAGCAGAAGCAATGACGATTTACCATATGCCGCTTTTTAAGAAGCTTCATGATTTATTCGATTCCGGCAAACTGGGAAAATTAAAAATGATCCAAGTGTCTTTTGGCAGCTGTAAAGAGGATAATCCGAACAACCGCTTCTTTAACCCGGATTTAGCCGGAGGAGCATTGCTTGATATCGGTGTTTACGCACTGTCGCTTGTCCGCTATTTTCTTTCCAGCCAGCCGAATGAAATTTTGACAACCGTGAAAAAATATCAAACCGGTGTGGATGAGCAGTCAGGGATCATATTAAAAAATAGCGACGATGAAATGGCGGTTGTCGCCTTAACGATGCGTGCAAAAATGAAAAAACAGGCAATCATTGCCGGTGACGCAGGTTATATTGTCGTTGAAGATTTCCCGCGGGCAACAAAAGCTGTCATCACTTATACGGAAGGGGTACGTGTTGAAACGGTTGAATACGGCAAAACAGAGCTTGCTTTACATTATGAAATTCAGGCGATGAATGATTATATTTTGAACCAGACCGATAATCGCACCCTGGGATTATCCAGTGATGTTCAAGCAATTATGGATGAAGTGCGTAAACAATGGGGGATTCGCTATTCGTTTGAATAATCAATGAGATTAGCGTTGAAAATGGATCAAAGAGTTGCAAAAAGTGTAAATTGCCCTCCTCACGAGAATGAGAAGGGCAATTTCTCCATTAACTTACACCAACTGTCTCTATTTTTGCCAGTTTTGCTTTCACTTCTTCTGGTGTCAATCCGTGTTCTTTCACGTATAAATTTTGCGGATGAATCCGGCATTCATGAGAGCAGCTTCTCATGTAGAGATGCTCATTCTCCTCGGTACAAATCATTTTTTTATTGCATTCCGGATTGGCACAGTTTACATATCTTTCACAAGGCTCATTGGTAAAAATATCTCGTCCGACTACGACATGCTCGACGCGATTCACAGGAACACTAATTCTTTCATCGAACACATAGCACTTTCCATCCCACAAATTTCCTTGTACATCGGGATCTTTTCCATACGTTACAATTCCGCCATCTAATTGGGCAACGTCCTGAAAGCCCTCTTTTAAGAGCCATCCGGAAAATTTTTCACAGCGTACGCCGCCTGTACAATAAGTAAGAATCTTTTTTCCATCTAACTTTGCTTTGTTTTCCCGAATCCATTTTGGCAATTCACGAAATGCTTTGATATCCGGTTTTATCGCTCCCCTAAAATGGCCAAGATCGTACTCGTAGTCATTTCGTGCATCAAGAACAATTGTATCCGGAGATTGCATCTCTTTAAAAAATTCTTTTGGCAAAAGGTGCTTGCCCGTTATTTTTAGAGGATCAACGTCATCTTCCAGGCTTAAATTAACTAGCTCCGGTTTATGGCGAACATGCATTTTTTTAAAAGCATGTCCATCCGCCTCATCGATTTTAAAAACAATATCGCGAAACCGCGGATCTTTTTTTACTGTTTCCATATAGAGCTTGGTTTGTTCAACCGTTCCTGAAACAGTTCCGTTTAACCCTTCTTTCGATACAATAATCCTTCCGTGTAGACCAATTTCCTTGCAAAACGCTAAATGCTGCTTTGTAAATTCTTCCGGATTCTCAATTGTAACATATTTATAGTAAAGTAAAACTCTGTACATATCTGCAACATCCTGTTCTATATTTTCTTATTTTAAAAGGGCAAAGACTTTCACAGAGAGGATAAGGGGAATTTTTACATATATATCAAAAAAGGATTTACTCTAGTTAATAATACTACAAATGTGGAAATAAGAAAAATATCAGAACTGATTTTAATGTTAAATGTTCCCAACGAACACTTTTCAGCAATCTCAGTGACTCAAGAAATTAAGAATATTGGGATAATAACATAATGGAAATAATTAATCAACATGTTAATCTGGACTAGGCTCTGTTAAGGGGGGATTTTATCTTTAATTGTTATTGCTGTTTATTCGTAATGGTTGTATATATGCATTACAAACGGCTCTCTTTATTGATGGATACAATAAGAAAATAAAAATAAAGTAAAAATTAACTTTAAAAAAGGATTCCTCATATCATTTATAG
>JAGKQJ010000103.1 GCA_017898095.1 Bacillaceae bacterium Marseille-Q3522
ATACAAAACTGTCCGTTGTGCGGGCATTTGTAGAATTTCTGCGTCAACATTATGAATCCACTTTTTCTTATAAAAATAGTCGGATTAAATAAAATCTTTCTTGAATTATAACGAAAAAAAGTAGAAAATATAAAGAGAAGACTATATTATGCTAATTTATGATAAAGTGAAACTTCCATCAGTAGGGTTTTTCGACGTACAGGACGTACTAGTGCCGACGTTGCAACAGGACGCCTGCGCCTTTAGTCGGTAGACGTACAGTATGTATTAGTGCCAACATTGCAACAGGATGTGGCGTACTTAGTCGGCCTTCATCCCCCACTGATGGTTAGCTGAACCAATCTGCGATAAAGTGAAACTTTTCAGAAGAAAAAAATAATTGGTTCTATGACTTTCTGTAGATAAGTTTTGATGATAAATGGGAGAAAATTATAATAAAGGAAGGTGTCTTTTATGCAGGTAGAAGAAGTGAAATCGAAGGAATATTCCTTGACAGTGGCGAGGATAGAAAAGGAATTACGTTATATTTCAGGAATTATTAAACAAAAAGGGCGGGAAATTTTAAACAATTATACGATTACCCCCCCGCAGTTCATCGCATTACAATGGCTATTTGAGGAAGGGGACATGACAATTGGTGAGCTTTCAAATAAAATGTATTTAGCTTGCAGTACGACAACTGATCTTGTCGACCGCATGGAGAAAAATGCATTAGTGAAAAGAGTGAAGGATCCAAATGATCGCCGGGTTGTCCGTATTCATATGTTGGAAGACGGTGAACGGATGATTGACGAAGTGATTAAGAAAAGGCAAAAATATTTGCAAGACGTATTAAAAAATTATACTTATCAAGAAGTCGAACAATTGGATCATTCTTTAAAAAGATTACATCACGATATGCGGGAAAAATGAGGCGGTTTTTTTTGAAATTACCTATTGGCGTAATTGATTCAGGAGTTGGCGGATTAACGGTTGCAAAAGAAATTATTCGCCAGCTGCCAAACGAACAAATCATATATTTGGGTGATACGGCCAGATGTCCGTACGGGCCAAGACCACCTGAAGAGGTGCGGCGCTTTACCTGGCAAATGACAAGCTTTTTAATGAAAGAACAGATAAAAATGCTTGTGATTGCTTGTAATACAGCAACAGCAGTTGTTTTGGAGGAGATCCAAAAAGAACTTTCGATTCCGGTTGTCGGTGTAATTGTTCCAGGTGCAAGAAGTGCGCTGAAAGTCACACGAAATAAGAGGATTGGTGTGATCGGAACCATTGTAACGATACAAAGCGGAGCCTATGAAACAGCATTGAAACGGATAAATCAGCGGGTTCATGTCGTGAGTCAGGCATGCCCGAAATTTGTTCCATTGGTGGAAAGTGGTGAATACGACGGTCCGGTTGCCAAAAAAATTATTGCCGAAACGCTGCTTCCGCTTAAAAAAAGAGGATTAGACACGCTTATTTTAGGCTGCACACATTATCCTCTTCTCGAGCCGCTGATAAAAAATGTGATGGGTAAACAGGTGAAGGTGATTAGTTCGGGCGAGGAAACTGCCCGGGAAGTTAGCACAATTCTAAATTACCAAAATGCGCTTAATAAAGCAAATGGATGTCCGGATCATGTATTTTATACAACTGGATCGACAACGATTTTTGCTAGTATCGCTTCACGTTGGCTTGAAAAAGAGATAACAAATGTCCGGACTATTAAATTATAATATGAAAAATGGAGACTTTGTGAAAATGAAAGTCTCTTTATTTTTTTGTCCAAAGACGGTCTAAATTGCTTAAAGGCTCGTATACATGTTAGTACAAACTGTCTTTGGAGGGAATGAAAAATGGCTATGAAGAAATCAGCATTTGTGTTGGCATTACTATTGGCAACGATGTTTTTATCGGCATGCGGAATGCTCAACGGAAATAATAATGAAGAAATTGATCCGCCAAAAGATGTTATTTATACAGAGGATGAAAATACAGAAACAGCCGGAGAGGATCCGGGAGAACAAGGAGAAGAAAATACAGAAGGCAGCGTTCAAACGGAGCTTTATTTAATTGACAAAAACGGTTATGTTGTTCCGCAAACGCTGGCACTGCCAAAAACGGAGTCAGTTGCAAAACAGGCATTGGATTATCTCGTTGCTGGCGGACCGGTGACAGAGTTACTTCCAAATGGCTTCCGTGCCGTATTGCCGGAAGAGACAAAGATTTCAATCAATGTAGAAAACAAAGTGGCGACAGTCGATTTCTCCAATGAATTTCAACAGTACCAGCCGGAAGATGAGGAAAAAATCCTCCAATCCATCACTTGGACATTAACGCAATTTGATTCGATTGAAAAAGTAAAATTAAAAATGAATGGCAATGAACTCAAAGAAATGCCGGTAAATGGAACACCGCTGAAGGAAACGCTCAGCAGAAATGATGGCATTAATCTTGATACAACCGATGCTCTTGATATAACAAATACAAAGCCTGTTACTGTCTATTATTTAGGAGGCGAAGAAGGAGCTTATTATTACGTTCCGGTTACAAAACGAATCGATGATAATCACGAAAATAAAATGGCGGCGATCGTCGAAGAGCTGGTAAAAGGCCCTAGTTATTCTTCCCAATTATTTACTGAATTTGTTTCCGATGTTGCTCTGGAAGAAGAGCCGATAGTAAAAGATGGAACAGTAACATTAAACTTTAATGAATCGATCTATCACAGCTTCAAAGAAAAAATAATCTCTCAAAATGTGATTAATGCCCTGGCACTTTCTTTAACTGAACAGCAGGAAGTAAAAAACATTGCAATCACGGTAAAGGGAGAAACAGATATCACGACAGAAAATGGGGAAAAATTAACAGAACCTGTTACCCGTCCGGAAAAAGTGAACACAGGCAGCTTTTAAATACTGAATTAGCGCTTGGATATCTTGATACTATCCAAGCTTTTTCCATTTTACAAGAAATTTGTAATGTGCAGGTGATTTCTAATGGGGTAAAGCGACGCCCAACACTTTTAAACTTTCTAAAGAATGATCATCCTTATATACGGAAAATGTTGCTAAATTACTTGATGCTTAGCTAGGAAAATGCTTGCACTGTAGTTATTTTGGAGAAAAACATGTTATGATGAACCTTGTGGATTTCCGGAAAAAATAATTGTGGAGTACGGAACACAACAAGAGATATGCTAAAATATATAAGAATTATTTTTAAATGATAAGGAATCATAAGCAATGATCGTGGAAAAACCGTTTCCTATCATTTTGGATTTCCTGCAAAAATGATGGGAAAATGGAATTGGAGGAAGGAAATAATGAGAACTGATGGTCGTGACAGATTACAATTAAGACCGATACAGATTGAAACTAATTATTTAATGCATCCTGAGGGATCTGTGTTAATTAGCGTAGGGAACACGAAAGTAATCTGTTCGGCAACTATCGAAGAACGTGTCCCCCCTTTTCTGCGCGGTGAAGGGAAGGGATGGATTACTGCAGAATATTCGATGCTGCCGCGGGCAACAGAACAACGCAATATCCGCGAAGCAGCAAAGGGAAAAATCACCGGCAGAACAATGGAGATTCAACGATTAATAGGAAGAGCTTTGCGGGCAACGGTGAACTTGGAGGCAATTGGTGAACGTACAATCTGGATCGATTGTGATGTTATACAGGCAGACGGCGGGACACGTACAGCTTCGATTACCGGCGCCTTTGTGGCGATGGCACTCGCTTTACATAAGCTGCATAAAACGAAACGGATAAACACTTATCCGATTACAGATTTCTTAGCAGCAACCAGTGTAGGAATATTAAAAAATGCAGAAATTGTCCTTGATTTGAATTATCAGGAGGATTCGCATGCGGAAGTAGACATGAATGTGGTTATGACAGGAAATGGAGAATTTGTTGAAATCCAGGGCACGGGGGAAGAAGCAACCTTCACCTATCAACAGCTGCATAACTTATTACATGCTGCCCAGGAAGGAATGTTGGAGCTGTTCGAAAAACAAAAGGAAGCGCTCGGTTCTGAAATTGTCAACAAAATGATAAACGGTTGAAAGACTGTCTTTCCAGTGTTTAAAGTGGTAATAGAATCGGGAGAGGTCTTCAATAATTTTTTTATAAAAATGGAAACAAAGATGCTGAAAAGGGGAACAAGAATGCAAAAAGTAATCATTGCTACAAAAAATGCAGGAAAAGCAAAGGAATTTACACGTATGCTTGAACCGCTGGACTGTAAGGTTCAGACGCTGTTAGATTATCCGGAAATTGCAGATATTGAAGAAACCGGTAGCACTTTTGAGGAGAATGCAATTATTAAAGCGGATACCGTATCGAGATTACTCGGAACAGTTGTAATCGCAGACGATTCCGGTTTAATCATTGATGCACTGGACGGAAGACCTGGTATTTACTCTGCCCGATATGCCGGCGAGAAAAAGAATGATCAGGCAAATATAGAGAAAGTTTTAAAAGAATTGTCAGGTGTTGAGCAAGCAAAACGAACGGCAAGGTTTTACTGTGCATTGGCAGTCGCAATCCCTGGGAAAGAAACGATTACGGTCCACGGAAGCTGTGAAGGAAGTATATTACAGGAAAAAAGGGGAGAAAACGGCTTTGGCTATGATCCGATTTTTTTTGTAACGGCAAAAAGGCAAGCAATGGCGGAACTGTCACCTGCCGAAAAAAGTCAAATAAGCCATCGTGCACATGCTCTGGATAATTTGGAGAGCCTGTTGCCGTCCTTGTTTATAGGGGGAAATCTTCAGTGAAAATGTTAATTGTTAGTGATAGCCACGGATTGACTGAAGAATTAATCGAATTAAAGAAAAGACATCAAGATGAAGTAGATGTCATGATTCATTGCGGTGATAGTGAGCTTGCCGCAAAGGACGAGGCGCTATCCGATTTTATTACTGTCTGCGGCAATTGTGATATTGATTATCGTTTTCCAGATGAAGTCGTGAAATCTATAGAAGACGTTACATTTTTCGTCGTTCACGGACATCATCATCAAGTGAAATCATCGCTTCTTTCGTTAAGCTACCGGGCAAAGGAGTGCGGGGCAAACATTGTTTGTTTCGGGCACTCTCATTATTTAGGAGTGGAAATGCTGGAGAATACTCTCTATATTAATCCTGGAAGTCTAAGATTGCCAAGAGGGAGGCAGGAACATACTTATGTGATTCTGACAACCTCTAAAACAGAATTTACCGTTGAGGTCTATGATTATAAAGAAGGTATTCTTCCAGCATTAACGCAGCATTTTTCAAGGGATTAGAACGAAGGCTGTTTTTTCTGTAATCAAGTCTTAAGACGACTTTCTCTGGGTGTTTTATCTATTTTTACTTTTTTTGTACTCATTTACTTACCATTCACTTCTCACGACATATGATAGTACTAGCCATACTAAAGGTGGTGAGAAAATGAGCGATTACGGAAAAGGCTTTGGCTTTGCGTTAATTGTTGTCCTTTTCATTCTTTTGATCATCGTAGGTACTGCTTACGGCGGTTACGGAGGATACGGATATTAATCGCACAAAACGGCCGTTCCTCACCGATGGATTATTTGTGCAACCTCAAGCGGCGTACAAATATCTCAAAGGCAGCTCCGCTTCTGTTCAGAAGGGGAGCTGCCTTCACATGATTTTATATTCATTTCACCGTTATAAAATAATTATTATGGGAATGTCATTCATTCCTGTGCCGGGATTGTACCGTAAGGGAAGTTAAAAACACCACACAAGCAAAAAAGAAAAACATGAGATAGTATGAATTTTTTTATTGACTTTTCATAATTAGCCACATATAATTAAGGTTGTCTTTGAAAAATTAGCTTATGTCCCAGTAGCTCAGCTGGATAGAGCAACGGCCTTCTAAGCCGTCGGTCGGGAGTTCGAATCTCTTCTGGGACGTTTTTAAATATCAGTTTACACTGATACGACAGGGTTTTGAACAGATAAGGGATGCCAACACAGATTAGAACACTGTGGGAGCATCTCTTTTTTTATCCCTACAATATTAATGCAGTGTTCTACTACCTCCAACTTAAATTTAATGGAGGAGTTAGGATGTCTAAGAAAAAAGGTATATACTTGGGTAACTCCCAGAAAGGCATATTGACTTTGAAAATATGTTGCTTTGTATGGAGGGGACGAACTTAAAAAACCATAAAATTCTAAAGTTACCCCTTGATGATGAAATCGAATAGCTTCTAGCTTTCATAATAACCTCTAATTAACATTTTTCATATATTTAAACCATTTTACGGATACAAAAATAAAAACAACTGAGATTAAAACAACAACAGATAAAGAAAACCACGAATACCAATTTTTAATTGAAAATACTAAACCCCCAGCTATGCTGGGGAGAATAGAGTAAGCAGTAGTGATACGACGAACATTAAAAAGCCTCCTATGATAGAATGATAAAGGTGTCGCAAGCCAATATCATGTAAAATAGGAGGCGGTAGTATTAACAGTTCAAGTCTATCACACACAAAATGGAAATGCCAGTATCATATTGTATTTATCCAAAAAGTACAGAAGGAAAATAATGTATGGACAAGTAAGAAAAGATGTGAGAGAAATACTGAAAAAACTATGTGAGTATAAAAATATTGAAATTCTAGAAGGAGCAGTATGTTCAGATCACGTTCACTTGTGCGTAAGTATTCCACCAAAAATGAGTATAAATGGTGGTTGCTGACTTTATATTAAAATGGTAAAGGAATTCCGTTTTTGACTTTTCATGCAAAGTTGTTGAGTTTCAATAGAAATATCTGTTTACTTGGATCTTTCTATTCAGTACTTATCACTTTAGACAAACTTGAAATTATGTAAAAATAAATCATGTATTCTCAGAAAATTTCCTTGGATCTGTAATTAAGGAGTGTTTAATATTGTCCAGTTTTAAAGCATACAGCAAATTTGTAAAACCTTATTGGAAATTAGTCATCATCACAATCATAATTGGCATGATTAAATTCGCGATTCCGCTTACCCTGCCTTTTATTATGAAATATGTAATCGACCAGATTTTGTTGGGGACTTTACCAATGAACGAGAAGATCTCTCAGCTTTTTTACGTCATTGGCATCTCTTTTGTCTTGTTTGTAGTCATCAGGTTTCCGGTCGAGTATTACCGCCAATATTTTGCCCAGCTGATTACAAGCAGAGTCTTATATGATATGCGCCGCAAACTGTTTATCCATATCCAGAAGCTGTCGCTGGGCTACTATCATAATCATCGCACCGGTGAAGTTATCTCGCGGATGATGAATGATGTTGAGCAGACGAAAAGCATCGTAGAAACCGGGATGATGAATATTTGGCTCGATCTTTTTACCCTTACAATTGCCTTAGGATTTATGTTCTATATGGACCCGGTCCTTTCGATTGTATCGATTATTGTGTTTCCGTTTTTCGGGGTGGCTGTCAAGACATTGTACAGGCGTTTAAAATACTTAACAAAATCACGTTCGCAGGCATTGGCGGAAATGCAAGGATACTTACATGAACGGGTGAACGGTATATCAGTTACAAAAAGCTTTACATTGGAAGATTATGAAGAAAAACAGTTTGCCGGTAAAAACGGCCGGTTTTTGGAAAGAGCCCTTGCTGTAACAAAATGGAATGCTATGACTCATTCCGTGATTAATACGCTGACGGATATTGCTCCGCTTCTTGTTATCGGGTATGGCGGATATATGGTCATACAGGGGAACTTATCAATCGGTTCTTTAGTTGCATTTTTTGGTTATTTGGAACGTATTTACAGCCCGCTTCGCCGCCTCGTAAATTCTTCTACGCTGTTGACACAGGCTGCCGCCTCCTTAGAACGTGTTTTAGAATTATGGGATGAACCTTATGATATCAAGGATAAACCGGATGCAAAGACTGTAACCAGGCTGAACGGGGAGATCGTTATTGACCGGGTTTGGTTCCGCTACGGCCCTCATTCTGAATGGGTACTGAAAGATATCGATTTAACCATTTCTCCAGGAAGGACCATTGCCCTCGTAGGAATGAGCGGCGGAGGAAAGTCGTCTCTCGTCAGCTTAATCTCCCGGTTTTACGATATTCAAAAAGGGGCAATAAAGATTGATGGTATCGATATCAGGGATATGAATGTCAAAGATTTGCGCAAGCATATTGGAATGGTTTTGCAGGATAATATATTATTCAGCGGCAGTATTCGCGAAAATATATTGCTGGGCAATCCGTCTGCAACTGATGATGCGATTATTGCCGCCGCCAAAGCGGCAAACGCAGAAGAGTTTATTGAACATTTACCCGAAGGTTATGATACGGAAATCGGCGAAAAAGGAGTGAAGCTTTCCGGCGGGCAAAAACAGCGGATCGCCATTGCACGGGTCTTTCTGAAAAACCCGCGTATTTTAATTCTTGACGAAGCGACTTCTGCCTTAGATCTCGCTTCCGAACACTTCATCCAGGAAGCATTGGAAAAATTAAAAAAAGATAGAACGACCATTATTGTCGCCCATCGACTCTCTACGATAACTTCTGCCGATCAAATCATTTTTATGAAAGACGGAGAAATTAAGGAAAGAGGCACTCATGAGGAATTAATGGAATTAAACGGCGGTTACGCGCAATTGTTTAATATTCAAAATCTTTCCGATCATAAAATGGAAATAGTATCCCCTTCTTCCTGATGTATAATAATTAGATGATTAGCCGAGTTGTAATTATGACCTTTTTGGGCTTGAACTAATGTATTTTTATTATTTAGTATGCTTAATAAGCAAATTTTTTTAAGACTAAACATTAAATTACTACAAGACATAGCAGGTTTTCTTCTGTCTAATGAAAAATTTCTACAATAGACATTTACACAACCCCCCTGGGGGGTTATTATAAATCAAGAGGTGATATAATGACGGATCATCACAAATATCGTAAGCAAATTGTAACCAGGCTGGCGAAAATTGAAGGACATTCCCGGTCCGTAAAGAACATGGCTTCTGAAGGGAGAGATTGCGGAGAGCTGTTGATTCAAATTGCTGCGATCCGTTCTGCACTTGACGCTTGCGGCAAATTAATTTTAAAAGATCACTTGGAAGGATGTGTTGTCGAAGCGGTAAAAGAAGGTGATGAAACAGTCATTGAGAAATTAAATGAAGCAATTGATAAATTTATCCGGTAACTTTTAAGAGATGGAGCAAAAAACAAAGATGAAAATTCCTTATCAGGCGAAAAGAGTTTTTAAGATTGCGATACCTGCGATTGGGGAATCCTATTTACAGAGTCTGCTCGGGGTAGTGGATTCCTTTTTTATTGCTAAATTAGGTTTACTGGCAATAAACGCAGTTGGTGTTACAAATATTTACAGCATGACATACGTCGGAGTTTTTACCGCAATATCTGTTGCGCTCTCTGTTTTTTTATCACGAGCATTTGGCGCAAAAGATGTAAAACAGAGTAAAGCAGTCATTTTTCACGGTATTTTACTAAGTATTTTAATTGGAGCTCTCTTTTCCATTGTTTCGATCCTTTTTGCAAGTCCGTTATTAGATATAGTAGGTGCTGATGAAGCATTAAAGGAAACAGCCTTCACTTATTTTAAAATTGTGCTGGGGTTGACGCCATTTGTTGCGTTATTTACAGCTCAGTCTGCCGCTTTCCGGGCGATTGGCGATACAAAAACACCATTACGGATCGGCATCGAAATGAACGTTGTCCATATTATCCTTGATTACCTTTTCATATTTGGTATCGGTTCGTTTACCGGTTTTGGATTAACCGGGGCAGCGATCGCAATGATTGCCGCGAGGATTTACGGATTTATCCGGCTTTGGGTAAAATCGCAGCAAGTAGAGGCAATTGCGTTAAAACCAAGTGATATCATGTTACAAGGATATCTTTTGCAAAGCATGGTGACATTTGCTGTACCTGCTACGATAGAACGGTTGTCGATGCGCTTAGGCCAGGTTGTCTATTTTGGATTAATTGTCCGGATGGGAACAGAGGTATATGCAACCCATAATATTGCCGGTACTTTGACTGTTTTTGCTTATACGATCGGTGGCGGCTTTGCCGTTGCGGCAACAACCTGCATTGGTCAGGCAATCGGTGAAAAAAATCTCTCCGATCTTCAGGAATACCGCAAATGGAGCTATATACTAACAGCAATCGCGATGACACTTGTCACGGCAATATTAGCTGTATCGAGCCCGTGGGTTGGAAGACTATTTACAGATCATCAAGCAGTGATTCATTTATTAATGATTATTTTACTGATTGACATGGTTTCCCAGCCTTTTTTAGCCTCTGTTTTAATCGATACGTCTGTAATCCAGGCAGGGGGAAACAGCACTTTCCCGATGATTGTGACGATGATCGGTATATGGGGAGTCCGAACGTTAGGCGTTTATGTTTTTGCCTGGAAACTCGGTTTCGGCTTGCCGGCCGTCTGGCTGTCAATAGCTGCCGATAATGCATTACGCGCAGGACTCTTTTCCTGGTACCGCAGACATAGAAAATTAATCAGAAAGTTAAGTTAAAAACAAAGTAATGGTGATGAATCATGTTTACGAGGATAAAGAATTGGGCAAAAAAAACAAAAAAACAAATCTATGTATTATTTCTCGCCTATAAGGATAAAAGGGTACCCTGGTATGCGAGGATATTTGCTGCTTGTGTAGTCGCATATGCCTTTAGTCCAATCGATCTGATTCCTGATTTTATCCCGATTCTTGGCTATCTGGACGATGTTGTTATTATCCCGTTAGGTATTTTGCTTGCATTAAAAATGCTGCCAGACAACGTTATGACAGAATGCACGCAAAAGGCGGAAGAAGTCTTAAAAAACGGGAAGCCGAAAAATTGGACAGCAGGTATCATCATTATCTTTCTTTGGTGTTTGATTTTATTTTGGGTGATCGTTCAATTTTTTTAATTTTATTACAATGGTTAGTCTCCCAAAAACGGGGATATCATTAAAAAAGTTGCACAAAACCACAATATATAGTGTTTTCGTATTGCTTCATCATCTATATATTGTGATCGAATTATTATTATGACCTTTTTTGGGTTGAACCATAACAATGGGCATCATAAAAATGAAAACCGTAAAGTAGATTTCGCTTTGATTAGGAAGTCGATTTTTTTATCGCAGATTAAGGGGCAGTAATACCCCCTCCTCAAAAATGGAGGTGTAAACAATCGCTTTAGGCGGGGGAAAACTGCCCCTAAAAGCCCGATTGGTGAGATAAGAATTTTCTTTGGGCTTTAGCCCTTAGAAAATTCAATCGGGCTTTACGCGACTAACCATCAGTGGGGGATGAAGGCCGACTAAAGGCTTAGGCGTCCTGTTGCAACGTCGGCACTAGTACGTCCTGTACGTCGAAAAACCCCCACTGATGGAAGTTTCACTTTATCGATGGAGCATAGAGCTTACAGTTTTTCCTTTAGGAAAAATTTTGTTGCAGCCTTCATTTGTTTAGGATGATAAAAAAAGGTTGCTATAGACCCACCCGCATCTTCATTGGTATGATGTTCTAGTAGCAAAAGGAGGACGTAAGCATGGAGCAACAAAAATATAAAGAACTGAAAATGGGAGAACGCGGCGCAGTCATTAGCATCCTTGCCTATCTCGTTTTATCATCGATAAAATTAATCATCGGTTTTTTTGCTGACTCGGAAGCCTTAAAAGCCGATGGTTTTAATAATACAACGGATATTATCGCATCAATTGCCGTACTGATCGGGCTTCGCTTATCACAAAAGCCTGCAGATGAAGATCATCCATACGGGCATTGGAAAGCAGAAACGGTAGCTTCGCTGATTGCTTCATTTATTATGGCAGCAGTCGGGATTCAAGTCTTATACGGAGCGATTACTTCCATCTTTGAGGCAAAGCAGGAGTCTCCGGATTTGATTGCAGCTTGGACGGGAATTTTCAGTGCCGTTGCCATGTACTTCGTTTACCGTTTTAACTTGAATTTAGGAAAGAAAATTAATAGTCAGGCAGTTATTTCGGCAGCAAAAGATAATCTATCCGACTCCTGGGTAAGTATCGGTACTGCCATTGGCATTATCGGTTCGCAATTTAACCTCCCCTGGCTCGATCCAACTGCTGCCACCATTGTCGGACTTCTTATTTGTAAAACGGCTGTAGACATTTTTAAAGATGCATCGCATTATTTAACCGATGGATTTGATGAAAAAGAGTTAGAGGCTTATAAAAAAACAGTTCTGTCCGTTAACGGTGTAAAAGGTGTGAAAAATATTAAAGCGAGGAATTACGGGAACAGCTCTGTTGTCGATCTAGTGATTCTTGTTAATTCGACCTTGGATATTCGCGATGCCCACGATATTTCAACAAAAGTCGAGCAGATTTTAATGAAGGAGTATGAAGCACTTGATGTAAACGTTCATGTGGAACCGAATTAGGGTTTGCTGCATTAAAAAGGAAATGGGGAATTCAAACGATTTGCGAGGCTTTTTTGAGCTAGCGCTCGAAAAATCCTTGCACAAGAAGCGAAAAACCCGTTTCGTTGAAGGGGATAAAAATTGCTTCATTTTTCCGTAAAAATATGGGGTATGTACCAGCAAAATAAAGTAGGGTAGTGGATAGGAAGAACTGCTTTTGAAAGATTCAAAGGGTCACCAAAAAACAGACTTTCCTGCTTTGTTCAAGTTACTGTTTTTTATCTTTTGATACAATAAGGTATATTCCAATAATTACAATAACACCAAGAACAATATATGTTCCGGTTTCTAGTTGGTCAGACCACGAAATGGTGAGACCACTCA
>JAGKQJ010000104.1 GCA_017898095.1 Bacillaceae bacterium Marseille-Q3522
TTCTACAATATTGTTTTTTACAACTTATTTCACCAGATAATTTTTTGTAGTCATTCGAATTTTTGAAAACATTATATTGAATGTTTAACTGCCCATTCTTCGATCGGTGTTCCCAGCAGCCCTTATACGTTTCCTCCGCTGTGTAAAATTACTCTTCTAATGCAAAAATGTTTCGTTCCTATGGAAAATTTTATATTTACACAAGAGCGAAACATCAGTTAACAATCCAAAGGTTAAAATAATTCTTTACGTACTCAAGGAAGATTTAAGACAATATTCCCCATATTTTTTGATAAACTTCTTTTATTGATATGTTGTTTTCCTTGGCAATTTTACGGCAATCCTCGTATTCAGGAGCACATTGAACAATTTTTCCACCGTACATGCCTTTTTTAATCGTTACTTCTCCCCATTCCGTCTTTACTTTATCGAATTTCCGTGACAAGCGATGAACGGATACCGGATAATTACGAATACCAAGTGTAGTTGTTTCTTTAAAGATTATTTTTTTCAACTCATTGATTTTCTTTTGATTGCATAATATTTGGAGCATAACTCCAGGACGATTTTTTTTCATATAAATTGGCGTATAAAATGCATCATTAACACCGGCTTCAAATAATTTATCCAATACAAATCCAAGCCATTCCCCCGGCATATCGTCCAAATTAACTTCCAACTTTACCATATCATTATCGATATGCTCATTAAAATGTGAAAATTGCTGTGACATATAAAATCTTCTCCCTCAAATTTAAAAAGAACCTAATATGATCCGTAAAACATTCGAATGTTCGGGAAAATCTTTTGTTCCTGCGCCGTAGCCAATTGATTCAACTTTCATTGGCGGGAAAGAACAAAATTTCTCTGCAAGTGATGATACAATACCAGCACCGGTAGGTGTTGTTAATTCTCCTTCAAGTTCAGTTTCCTTTAAAGGCACTCCTTTCAAAATTTCCAAAGTTGCCGGTGCGGGTACAGGATAATTTCCGTGTGCAATCTTAATAATACCGTTCCCTACCGGAATAGCTGAAGAAACAATTTTGGTTACCTTCAGATAATCAATGAGAATGCACAAACCGACAATATCAATGATGGAATCAATTGCTCCTACTTCATGAAAATGAACTTTTTCAATAGGAATATTATGAATTTTAGCTTCTGCTTGTCCAATTTTTTGAAAAATGGCCAGTGCCATAGATTCAATATTTTCATTGTAATTTGCTTTTTTTATCATTTTGACAATATCGGAATAGTGCCTGTGGTGATGAACTTTGCATTGTGCTGGTTGTTGATGACGGTACTGATCAGAATTAATTATTGCTGGCAATACGTCAAATTTAGTTGCAGCTATCCCTTTTTTTATCGTTTTATCCACTTTCAAACTATATTCATCTTGTATATCAAGTTTTTTTAATTCACTATCTAATAATTGAATATCAGCTCCTAAATCGATAAGTGCTCCGATGGTCATATCTCCGCTAATTCCAGAAAAACAATCAAAATAAAGTATTTTCATTTTCTTTATCCTTTTTTACATTTTTATAATGGCTTTTGTGGATTAAAGAAGCATAGTAACCTGCCCCAAAACCATTATCAATATTTACAACACTAATTCCGGGAGAACAGGCATTAAGCATTGATAATAAAGCCGAAAGGCCATGAAAATTTGCACCGTAACCAATACTCGTTGGCACTGCCACAATCGGATTTTTAATTAAACCGCCAATCACACTTGGAAGTGCACCTTCCATGCCCGCTACCGCCACGGTTGCCGATGCATTTTTAATTTCATCAAGATGGTTAAAAAGCCGATGGATTCCCGCTACACCTACATCATATATTCTTTTTACGGAAGCCCCGAATGCTTCTGCAGTCACGGCTGCTTCCTCTGCGACTGGTAAATCAGATGTTCCTGCACACACAATTGCAATATATCCTTCATATAACACATCCGACTCGTCTTCTTGCTTCCAAAATAGTGTTCGTGCCATCTGATTGTAAGTTAGATCTGAAACAGTTTCTTTCACTGTGGCTGCTTTTTGAGCATCAACTCTTGTTACTAAAACACGATTAATACGCTGTTTTAAGGTAGAAAGAATTAAAATAAGCTGATCTGCACTTTTCCCTTCCCCATATACAACTTCATGAAACCCAGTCCGATTATGCCTATGACAATCTAATTTTGCAAAGCCCAAATCCTGATACGGGGATAACATCTTTTTTGCTTGATCTACACCTATCTTTCCATCTCTCACTTGCGTTAATATTTCTTCCATTTTCCAATTATCCATTGACAACATCCCTGTTTTAGACTTGTATTAATGATTTATTCATGCTGCCGCTTAAATAACCTTGCAAATCAAGAGTAATATATTTATAGCCAAATAATTTTAATTTTTCTATTATTTGTTGCTTATATGTTAGAATGAGTGGAATATCCTTTGCTTCTACTTCAATCCTGGCAATCTCTTGATGTGTTCGAACACGTACTTGCCTGAATCCCAAACTTTTAAGATAAGTCTCTGACTTTTCAATCATACTAAGCTTTTCTAGTGTTATCTTTTCTCCATATGCAATACGTGAAGATAGACAGGCAAAAGAAGGTTTATCCCATGTAGGCAAGTTTAGTTGCCTTGACATTTTTCGAATGTCTTCTTTATAAAGATTTGCCTCTTGCAGCGGTGCGCGAACACCGTATTCTTTCGCTGCACGGGCACCTGGCCGATATTCATTCATGTCATCTGCAATTAAGCCATAAACAATGTTTTTATAACCCTTTTGCTGCTTTATTGCTGTTATAATTTCGAACAATCCTTTTTTACAAAAATAGCAGCGATTCTTATCATTCTCTGCATACCCGGGGATGTTTAATTCGGATGTTTTTATTATTTGGTGGGTTACACCAATTCGTTTTGCCAGCTTTTTCGCTTCTTCTAATTCACTTTTAGGATATGTTTCAGAATCAGCTGTAATTGCAAGAACATTTTTTGCTGTTAATTCATCTACTGCTACTTTTAAGAGAAACGTACTATCAACACCACCAGAAAAGGCAACTACAACATTGCCCATTTCATTTAATATTTGTTTAAGGTGCATATATTTCTCTTTCATTTGTAATCCCTCCATTTTGGGCTACATTTTTACTTTTAATTAATCATTAAACGTTTTCTGAAAATGAAATTGTTGTAAAGTTGTTATCCCCAAATCTTATAAATAAAGTTAACCATTTTTTCGAGCCAGTTTTTTTAAATTTAGAACCATAGTTGAAAAAGTCCTCCTTTTATTCCTAAGTTATACATATAGTAGATTCCGAAAAGAATACTTATCGTTGCTGTCAGTTGGGTGAGCTTTGAATGAATGATTGATTTCTTGGAACTTATTACAAATGGAATGCCGATAATAGTTGAAAGGATAAGCATCCCAATTATCGTTCCTAGGCCAAAGATCAGGATATACAAGGCTCCTTCCCATATCGTACTAACAGTTGAGATAGTTAATAAAACCATGGCTCCGGTACCTGCCAATCCGTGGATCACCCCGATAAACATTGATTTTAATAAATATACAGTGTCCGTCCCGGCTAGAAAATGATCATGACTTTTAGATATCTTATCTTTCCTTAAACTCGACAAACCCAGAAAGACGAGCATGATCCCAACAACAAATTCCAAGGACATGGCCAAGTTATCTGTAATCTGACTTTTAAGCATAACAAATACCATTCCCATGCCAAACAAAGTGATTGTATGGCCGATTCCCCAAAAAACACCTGCTAAGGTTGCACTTCGTATCATTTTTGAACGGCTAGCTACTGTAGAGACAGCAATCACATGGTCCGGTTCAATTGCATGCTTCAGTCCTAATAAAATTGCAAAGAAGAAAATCGAAATTAAGCTGATTTCATTCATCCCTTACCCTCCAATTCTACACTGTCCCCCAAAATGTTACATTTAAAAGGGGGACAGCATATTAAATGTTTATAGAAAGTTCTGTGGTTCTCCCTCTCTAAAAATCATTTCGAATGGATCCGTTAACACTTCTATATGTGAAAGAGATTTTGCTTCGGAAAGTAAAGGTTCGCTAATGATTATTTTTGATAATTCCAAAGTGTTTTTAATCCAGACAATTTTATGTTGAAATGGTTTGACACCATTGCACATTTTCACAGCCATCCTTAAAGCGTCCTCCGAAGTTGCAGCCACCATTGGCATTTTAACAGTTGCAACCTCTGTGCTTGTAAACGCATTCATATACATATATACAAAATCAGTTTTATCAAACAGCTTTCGTGTAGTTACATCGGCCATTCCTACTCCTAGAGCGTTTCCATTCGATTCTTTTGTAACATCAAAAATAACACTTTTTTTAAACTCTGGTCCGCCGCTCATGTGTTTGCCAAAAAAGAGTCCAGTTACATTTGGATCTTGTCCGTCACCGCTAATATTTTTCCCAATTTCTTCAATAACCAAGACATCGAATTTTGGAAACGGAATACTAGCCATAATTTTCTTTGATTCTTCTAGAAGGTTTTTTTCACGCTTCATTGCGATAATATCTTGTTTTGGTAGCACTTCAACTTTATACGTTTCATCAAATGCATTTTCCACAACAGAAACCGCAAATAACACATTTGTTTTTTCCGCAATCAAACGCCCGGCTTCCGGGATTAGTTCCGCAAAACGATCGAATCCATTCATATGAATCGAATCTGCACCGATTTGTTTGCCCAGCCCAATGCTAAGCATTTTAAGAGCACCACTTTCTATCGGTCCACGGAAAGCAGTATGCGGTTTGATTCTTGGAATAATCACGATTCCATCCGCTTCAATAGCGCTCTTGCATACAAAAATAGGAATTCCTTCTGCTATCTCCCCAATCTGTTCAACTTCCATTGATGCATCAATAGGAACATTCATCGTTTCTTCTGTAATCCCAAAAGAGGCCAACATACCTGCCTGTCCTTTTGGGGTCGCACCGCCATGACTTCCCATGGCAGGAATAATAAATGGTAATGCTCCTGCCTCTTTCAACTTGTCTACTACCGTTTTGGTAATGACTGCAATATTGGCTACACCTCGGCTGCCCACCCCAACGGCAATTCTTTTTCCAGCAAGATTTTGTAAATATGGTTCCATTTCAATTTGAACTTTAGATGAAATGTCTTCTACTTTTTCGGAGTTAAAATGTTGCTTAATTTTGAGAAAGCGTGGTAACTCAATCTTTGGAAATTTACTTAAATCTAATGATTCCATTTTTTTCATCTCCTATAAGTCTAAAATAGATTCGAATTTAAGTTAACACGTATTTACATTTAATGGTATATTATTTATACATAGTTACAAATTCTACTTATTGCTATGTCGCTAAATCCAAAGAATTCAGCACTAGGCTGTTTACCATTTGCAACTTCAATCACTAAGTTTAGTAGTTCCTCTCCCATTTTCTCCACTGTTTTTTCTCCACGGAGAACAGGACTCACGTCCAAATCGATATTGTCTTTCATTTTATCAAAAGTTTGTTTATTGGCAGTTAGCTTGATTACCGGCATGATGGGGTTCCCGCAAGGAGTTCCGCGACCCGTTGTAAATACTAGCAGTTGCGCTCCACCTGCTGCAACGCCTGTGACAGAGGCATGATCATAGCCAGGAGTGTCCATGATAACCAATCCTTTTTTTTCCGGAGCCTGGGCATAATCATATACTCCCACAATTGGCCGGTGGCCGCCTTTATGAATACAGCCGAGTGATTTCTCCTCAATTGTTGTAATTCCTCCAGCTTTGTTTCCTGGAGAAGGATTTCCGTTACGCAAAGATTCTCCGACATTGGTTAAATGATCCTCGTATCGTCTTATAATAGAGTAAATTTGGTCAGCAATTTCAGGTGTTGCTGCCTGCTTGGCTAAAATATGTTCCGCACCGATGAATTCAGTGGTTTCACATAGGATAGACGTAGATCCTAAATCGACAAGTCGATCACTTAGATTTCCAACGACTGGATTAGAGGCCAGACCAGATGTTGGATCGGAACCTCCACAATTAGTTCCAACAATAAGTTCAGAGATATCAAACTCTTCCGGCACTAAAGCACCTGCCTCTTCGGTCATTTGGCGTGCTACTTCTGCAGCCTTTATTGTGGTCTGTACGGTTCCCCCTTCTTCTTGGATTATAAACGTCTTTAACGGTTTATTTGTTTTCGATTTGATGATTCGCTCCATATCTGCTAACTGGTTATTTTCACATCCTAAAGAGATTAAGATGGTTCCGTAGACATTTGGATTAGCTGCAAAACCAGATAGAACGTCTTGAGTGATCTTGAGATCGCTTTCTACTTGGGCACATCCATTTTGATTAATGATATTTACAGTACCTTTTACTTTCTCAGCAACAAAACGGCAGGTGTCACCGGCACAAGCACTTGCAGGTAAAAGTAACACATAGTTTCGAATTCCTACTTTTCCGTCAGGTCTCTTATATCCTTTGAATTTCACTTGTTCTCCTCCTTTGTATCATGCAGGAGTTGTTCTCGAACACTTTGGACATTGTGAGTATGCACATGTTCACCCACATGAATATCTACTTTTGCAACACCAATACTTTCACCATATTTTAATATCTGATCACCTTGTTTTATATCTACTAAAGAAAACTTGTGATAGATAGGAATATTTTGCACAATTCGAATTTGTCTTTTTTCGCCATTTACTTTATATAGCGCCAAATTACCTTCATTTAGGGGCGCAATTGCAACAGCCACCGAGTCTTTGGGATCAATGACGAGAGAAGTAACATCATTTACCATATTATTTCCTCCTTTTCATTACCGCTTTCCAGATAAGTTTCTTTATTTGATTGACTGAGTTCATTAAGTAAAAGGTTGACACTCTCATAAATAATACATTTGTTAACCATTAACTTATTATTTTGGAAGGATAACTCGGTTTTAAAACTGAGTTATCCTACTCAATTAAAGAAGTAATGCTAACGTTTACAAAATTAATCTATAAAACTTCTAATTTGTCTATTCAATTGTTTATATTTTCATCCTCAAATCACCAGAAATATTAAGCGCTCTTAGCACTCTTTTGGCCGAGTACCCCATTAACAGTTGAAGGGATAGAAAATACTAATAAAGCTCCGATAACTAAAAAGACAACTAAAGAATAGATTCCAGCATTTTGATTCATAAACTGGATAATGAATCCAACCATATACGGTCCTACAAATCCACCTAAATTTCCCAAAGCATTGATTAAACCACGACCAGCACCTGCAACTTCTGCCGGAAAAAGGGATGTAGGTAATGTCCAGAATGGACCTGTTGCCGCTTGTAAAAATGTTCCGCAAAGAACCATGAATGCATAAGAAACCCAAACGCTATCTTTAGTAAGTGTTGCAAATGTAAGACACACAGCAAAACCAAATATCGGAAGAGCAGTATAAAGTCTGCGATTCTTAGTTTTGTCGCAAAGATTTGCAAATACATATTGTCCGAGGATACACATAACATACGGAGCAGCACTTAATAGTCCAATTGTACCCATATCCCCTGATGAAATCGATTTCAATAATGTTGGCAACCATAGAGAGAAACCATAGAAACCAATCTGCATGAAGAAATAAATAGCAATTAATTTCACCATATTCACATTTTTCAATAGTTCTCCAATACCAACTTTTCTTTGATTTCCGCCTTTTATAGATGCTTGGTCTTGAGCAATTTTAGTCTCAATCCAGTCAAGTTCTTCTTTCGAGATCCACTTTGCTTCTCTTGGTCTGTCACTTATCAGTGGTAGCCACACGAAAATTAATGCTAGAGAAACAATACCTTCAATGATAAATAGTTCACGCCAACTGGTAGCTTGAAGGATAAAACCGGACAGTGGGCCGGCTATAATATTGGCGATTGCTACGTTCATTTGGAAATAGGCATTTGCACGGCCTTGTTCTTCACTTGGGAACCAATGGCTAATGATGGTAAGAATAGCCGGATACACGCCACCTTCTGCAACTCCTAATAAAAATCGAATCGCTAATAATTGACCTGTATTTTGAACAAATCCATTCAAGACAGCAAGTCCGCCCCATGCAACAATTGTTATAGCAATAAACTTCTTAGCGCTTCCTCTCTCGGCTATATGTCCTCCGGGTACTTGCAAACATAAATAACCAACAAAGAAAATGCCAGCAGCTAAACCTGACACACTAGCTGCCATTCCTAGTTCAACATCCATTCCTCCGGCAATCGCAAAGCTGATATTCCCACGATCTAGGAAGGCAACGATATAAACAATAATACAAGCAGGAATAATATGTAACCAACGACCTTTAGGAATTTGTTTAACGTCAGTCATCGATATAAGACCTCCATTTTTAAAGAAAATAATTTCCCTACTATTTTTTTCTTTTTTTGCTAAAATATCTTCCCCTGGTGGTATGTACCACTTTTTTCTTGTCAAAGTTACATAATGAATACATACACCTTCGACTTTTACAAAGTATTTTTAAAAGTAATTTCAAAAGGAATTCAAATTTATTCTAAGTAAGCTCCTTGCATGGCAGATGTTGCATGAGCCGTATAACGTTTGAAGATACCTTTTCGATTTGAATGATCTGGCTCTTTCCATTCCTTACGTCTTTCATCCAATACACGGTCTACTTCTTCCTCGCTGCACTTTTTCCCTGCGATCCCTACAATTTGAAGTAGTCTCTTATGAACGTTTAACTCAATTAAATCCCCATCTTGAACAAGCGCAATTGGACCGCCCACTGTAGCTTCAGGTGAAACATGTCCAACAGCTGGACCTCGCGTAGCTCCAGAAAAACGACCATCTGTCACAAGCGCTACAGATCCGTTCAGACGTTCATCAACTACAATCGCTTCTGTAGTCATTAACATTTCCGGCATACCAGATCCTCGCGGCCCTTCATAACGGATAAATAGAACATCACCGGGCTGTACCTTTTTTTCAACGACTGCTGCATAGCATTCTTCTTCAGAGTCAAATACTCTTGCAGGGCCAACATGTTCGTGCATTTCAGGTGATGCTGCCGCATATTTAATAACGGCTCCTTCAGGTGCCAAATTCCCCTTCAATACCGCTAAAGATCCAATTTCTTCCACTGAGTCAAGAGGTTTAATCAGATCTTCTCTTTTTAATCCAAAATTATGCAGGTAACCAATATACCTGTCGAAGAATCCATCTTCCCATATATCTTGGAGATTTTCACCTAATGTTTTTCCTGTTGACGTCATTACATTTAAATCGAGATAATCACGAAGTACCCATTGTACCATTGGAATACCGCCGGCGAACCAGAAACATTCGGTTGGCCATTTCCCACTCGGAGTAATATTACCAATGTGTGGAATTTTATGGTTTATTTCATCAAATAATTCTGGTTTAATGGTAACCCCTGCTTCACGGGCAATTGCCGGAAGGTGTATCATGGCATTTGTTGATCCGCCAATGGCTGCATGGATAATAATCGCGTTTTTAAATGCTGCTTCAGTAAGGATTTGACCGGAAGTAATATCTTTTGCGACTAATTCCATAATCTTCTTTCCGGCTTTTCTAGACATACCGATAATATCACGCATTGTTGCTGGCATTAAGGCAGCGCCAGGCAATGTCATTCCTAAAGCTTCCGCCATCGTTTGCATCGTACTTGCGGTTCCGAGAAATTGACATGCACCTACAGAAGGACATCCTGTTAGCTTATAATTTCGAAGTTCTTTGTGGGCATCTTCCCCTCTCTTTATACGAAGATCAATTTCTGCACCGTGAACAGAATCTTGCCAATCCGGACCCGGTCTCATACTTCCCCCGGGAATAAAGATGGTTGGCAAATCTAACCGCGCGGCAACTTTTAAATGAGCAGGAATAGACTTGTCGCAAGAAGAACTTAGAATTAATCCATCAAACGGCTGGTGCATGGCATGAACTTCAATCATATCGGAAATGGTTTCACGGGACAGCAGGATATAGTTCATGCCGTCATGTGCTTGACCGCAACCATCACAAACGTCTGTAACATGGAATTGTGCGGGACGACCTCCCGTTTCATATATTCCGATTTTCGCTTGTTCAGTCAATTTATTTAAATGGTAGCTTCCCGGATGACTGTCACCATATACGTCTTCTACTAAAATTTGTGGTTTTGTTATATCTTCTTCAGACCAATTCATTCCCAATTGTAAAGCATCAAATTGCGACCATATTTTGCGTGCTTCCGCACTCCGGTGTTTTTTTGAATCGGACATTATGGTATCCCCTTTCCCTTTAAAAATTTTTATTTTTTAGCATCTTTAACCGGTGCATCATTATATGCCGTCATATATATGGCTGCAAAATCCTCTTTCGTTACTGATTTTGGATTTGCTCCTGTACATGCATCGTTCAGAGCCTGTTCAGCCAACTTATCAACATCTTCAACCCGAAAAGCAGAATCCCGCAATGGAGGAATATCTACCTCTCTTGATAGTTCACGGACTTTATCTACAGCCTTCTTTGCTGCTTCTTCCACTGTAGCGCAATTACTTGTATCCACTCCTAAAGCGCGGGCAATATCGGCAAATTTCTTCGGACAAGCATCCATATTGAATTCCATTACATATGGAAGCAACATGGCATTTGCTACACCGTGCGGTAAATCATATTCTCCGCCGAGTTGGTGCGCCATACTGTGAACAATACCAAGTCCGGCATTTGAGTAGGAAAGCCCTGCAATATATGATCCCCAGCCCATACCGGAACGCGCTTCAAGATCAGAGCCATTTTTTACTGCTCTCTCTAAGTATCTTCCAATAAGTTCTATAGATTTATAGGCAATGGCATCTGATAATTCAAAAGCACCTTTAGCTGTATAGCCTTCAATTGCATGTGTTAATGCATCTAACCCGGTCGCAGCTGTCAGATCTTTTGGCTTTTTAAGCATTAATACCGGATCATTAACCGCAATCGTTGGTAAAGAGTTAGGATCAATCATGAGCATTTTTAGTTTCCGATCGTCATCGGTTATTACATAATTGATTGTTACTTCTGCAGCCGTACCCGCCGTCGTACTTATCGCTACAATTGGCACTGATTTATTTTTAGATTTATGCATTCCTTCATAATCCGCAATATTTCCGCCATTTGTAGCTAAAATACCGATTCCTGAGCCGGTATCCTGTGGTGAACCCCCGCCAACCGTTATAATGAAATCACATTCTTCTCTTTGGAACACAGCCAGGCCGTCATGGACATTCGTTGTTGTCGGATTTGGCTTCACATCATCAAAAATTGTATAGGAGATAGAAAATTGATCTAGTACATCCGTGACTTCTTTTACCACGCCAATTTGATTTAGCACTTTATCTGTTACAAGCAAAGCTTTTTTCAATCCTAATTTTGCTACTTCTTCTCCCACAAACTTCACACTGCCTGGTCCGACAAGATTAATAGGAGGCCAATAAATTCGTCTTGGTTCTAACATGAAAACACCCTCTTCAGCTTGTATTTTGTAAGCTGATGTAAAAACATCATGCTCATAATTTCACAATGTATTCTCAAAGTTACGAATCCCGCTTTTCAATTTCGGGTTATGTTTGACGTTAAGCTATTTATTTGACATTTCCTTAAAAAATTGTAACAGTATATTTAGCGATTATTATTGTGTATTTTAGAATTGAGATTTACTTCATCAATCTAAAATACACTTTTTTCTTTTACTGTGATTTTGCAACAAATATTCTGCAGCATTTCAAATGGATGTTTCTTGTGCTGGAATTAGGTTTGCAAGTTTTAATACTTCTTTGACCTTTTCTAACTTTTCTTCACTTAACCTTCTTGATGGCGGCAATACATAAGTTGAAATATCCAGTCCAGTCATTTTAATCGCCTCTTTAACAACATTAACAAACGGGCTGTCTATCTTGTATAAGAGGGGTAAAACTTTTAATTGCTTATATAGCTTATTAGCTTCTTCGTAGTCCCCATTGATAAACGCTTTGTAAATTCCCACGGATAACTGAGGAGCAAAATTCCCGCTCGCAGAAATGGTTCCGTCTCCACCTAATTGAAGTGTGCTTAAGAGATGATCATCATAACCGCATAACACGGAAAAATTCGGATGTTTTCCTTTCACTTTTAAGATCATTTCCCGAATATGGCCGACAGAATCGATTGTTTCTTTAATACCGACAATATTAGGATGACTGTCAACAAGGCTAAGTACAAATTCCGGATTTAGATCCTGTCCTGTTAGATCTGGGAAGTTATACAATAACATTGGAAGCTGAATCGATTCAGCTATCTCACTGTAATGCCGGAATAAATGATCTTCTGTTAATGCCCAATAATAAGGATTAACCACAACTACTCCATCGGCTGCAATCTTTTCAGCATGCTTACTTAATAAAATTACTTCTCGCGTACTCGTACTTCCAGTTCCAATTAAGACCGGTACCCTGTGATTGACATAATCGACAGCATATTCCGCAAATTGTTTTCTTTCCTCCACAGACATTTGCGAAAATTCCCCGCCTGTTCCAAGAAAAAATAATCCATTTACACCGGCATCAATCAATGAATCGATAAGTAAGCTCATGGATCTTTTATCAATCGTTCCATTTTCTTCAAAAAGCGTCGCTACCGGTGGAATGATACCTTTAAACTGCTTTCCTTTCATTTAAATCACCACTTTTTCATTTATTATACCTTTCACGTTTTTGCTCCTCTTTTCATCACCTCCTTTTTGTTTCAGCTATTCTTATGAAAAATTACATCAACTG
>JAGKQJ010000105.1 GCA_017898095.1 Bacillaceae bacterium Marseille-Q3522
ATCATAATTGCCAGTCTAAATGAAAATATTCACAAATCCTGTTATTGAAAATGAGAAACGGAAAAGTGAACCCGTTTCAGCAAGCGAAAAAACTCGGGAAATCAGGTAAAGACCCTAGCCAATCAATACTAAAAAGAGAGCCTGTTAACATTCACATGTTCAGCTAGTGGACGCTTGCGGCAAGTTGACTGATTGGAAAATCCAATTTTCGCTTTGCTTAGAGGTAGAGGCCTTTCACTTTAAAAAGAAAGATTATTTATTTTTTTTCAAAGCTTTTCCTACTTTCAATACATGAAGCAGACTTTTTTTTATTTCTTCATATGTCATTGTTGCAGCAGGTTTTCTTGCAATTACAATGTAATCAACATTCATATGCAAGTCTCCTTCAAGTTCATGGAATACCTGACGGATATATCTCTTTATTTGGTTACGGACAACAGCATTACCGATTTTTTTGCTTACCGACAATCCAATCCGAAAATGCTCTTGATCTGCCTTTTTAACAGCATATATGATAAATTGACGATTGGCAAATGATTTTCCTTGTTTAAAAGCTACTTGAAAATCTTTATTTTTTTTTACCCGATAAGCTTTTTTCATGAAAGCGACACACTCTTTTCGTCCAAAACTTTATCAATCGTTAAGTAGGCTACCGTCATTCAATCGGCAAACTGCGAAAAAAGACCACTGAAGTTTCAGTGGCCTAGGCAGTTAACACTTTTCTTCCTTTGCGGCGACGTCGAGCAATTACTTTACGTCCGTTTGCACTGCTCATACGGCTGCGGAATCCGTGAACCTTACTTCTTTTTCGCTTACTTGGTTGATATGTTCTTTTCATATTATGACACCTCCCTAAAGGGTCGCATTACAGACAGTCTTATTAATTATATAAACGGAATAGAAAAAATGTCAACTCCAAAAAATATTAACCTTTCTCCCTCTGCGATCAATATCGGATTTGCAATTCAGCTGTCACATTTTTCTGCCGGGCCGAATTTCTTTTACAATATGAGATTTCCCCGCAAAATTATGCACATGTGGATAAGATTTAACAATTATTTTATTATCCACAACAGTTATCGACAACTTTTTCACAATATCACAGCTGTGGACAAATAAAATCCCCATCGTTCTCCACTTGTGGATAAAGGATGAAAAAGCGTTGCAAGACATACAATAATTTGATATTATTAGTGGTGTTTTCTCACTTAATAACTTTTAAACAGGTTAACGTTATCCACAATTTGTGGATAACTTGTGGACAGTTTTTCCACCACTGTATAAAAAGGTTATTCACAATCAGTGGAAATTGTCAACATTTTTTTTATTTCCTTATTATATATTTATCCACATTGCTATTCGTTTATTATCGAATATGTATGTATACTTATTCAGTCCTGTTGTGATACAGTGACTCTTTTATCAGCAGGGGCAGCAGTGCCCCTTAATTTACGATAAACAAAGCCATTCGTAAAGGAGGGAAAATCGATTGGAAGATATTAATGATTTATGGGCTCAAGTCCTTGCAGAAATTCAAAAAAAAATCAGTAAGCCCAGCTTTGAAACATGGCTGAAATCAACGTCGGTCTTTTCTTTTAAGGGAGATACTTTCATAGTCGGCGTTCCGAATGAATTTGCCCGTTCCTGGTTAGAAGAACGTTATTCGCAGCTACTCTCCGGTATTCTTTACGATTTGACCGGTGAACAACTTACGTTAAAATTTGTTATTCCGGAAAAATATCAGGAAGAAGAGCAAAAAGACGTACCGAAACCGGCTACCGGTTCCGAAAAAAAAAGGGAAGAGCTTCCTGAGCTTCCGATTAGTATGCTAAATCAGAAATATACATTTGATACATTTGTGATTGGTGCCGGAAACCGTTTTGCTCACGCTGCTTCGCTTGCAGTAGCAGAAGCGCCGGCAAAAGCATATAATCCGTTATTTATATACGGCGGTGTCGGACTTGGGAAAACACATCTAATGCATGCGATTGGCCATTACGTATTAGAACATAATCCATCCGCGAAAGTTGTCTATTTATCATCGGAAAAATTTACAAATGAATTTATCAATTCGATCCGTGATAACCAGGCGGTCGATTTTCGCAATCGCTATCGGAATGTGGATGTGCTGCTAATAGATGATATTCAATTTTTAGCAAAAAAAGAACAAACACAAGAGGAATTTTTCCATACTTTTAATACTTTACATGAGGAAAGCAAGCAGATCGTTATTTCAAGCGACCGCCCGCCAAAGGAAATTCCAACTTTGGAAGACCGGTTGCGCTCCCGTTTCGAATGGGGGTTAATTACAGATATTACACCGCCTGATCTGGAAACAAGAATTGCCATTTTGCGCAAAAAAGCAAAAGCTGAAGGCCTTGATATTCCTAATGAAGTGATGCTTTATATTGCCAACCAAATTGATTCGAATATTAGAGAATTAGAGGGTGCGCTCATTAGAGTTGTTGCCTATTCTTCTTTGATTAATAGAGACATAAACGCCAGTTTAGCAGCAGAAGCACTAAAAGATATTATTCCGGGTACGAAAACAAAGATAATAACAATTCAGGAAATTCAACGTGTTGTAGGTGAGCATTTTAATGTGAAATTAGAGGATTTTAAAGCAAAAAAACGCACAAAATCAGTGGCCTTTCCACGTCAAATTGCCATGTATTTATCCCGTGAATTAACGGATTGCTCACTCCCGAAGATCGGCGAAGAATTTGGCGGCCGCGACCATACAACGGTAATCCATGCCCATGAAAAGATTTCAAAGTTAATTCAAACAGACTCGCAATTTCAAAAACAATTAAAAGAGATAAATGATCTGTTAAAAATTCAGTAAAATGTGTATAACTATCCGGTACTTGCTCACAGTCTATCCACATGTGGATAGACTGTCTGTTCTTTATTTTTTGCTGTTATCCACATACTAACAGGCCCTACTAGTACTACTACTATGTATTTTAAAAAATAGTATATGTACCAAATTGATTAAATATGCTTAATAACGGAGGATTTATCATGCATTTTTTTATTCAAAAAGACGTTCTTGTAAAAAGTGTACAAGATGTAATGAAGGCAATTACAAGCAGAACAACGATCCCAATCTTAACAGGAATAAAAATAGTTGCTGAAAATGATGGGATTCGTTTAACCGGAAGTGATTCCGATATTTCAATTGAATCTATTATTCCGATAGAAGAAGATGAAAATGAAATTGTAGAAATCATTCAACCTGGTGCCATTGTCCTTCAGGCAAAATTTTTCAGTGAAATTGTAAAAAAATTGCCACTGGATAAGGTTGAAATCGAAGTACAAAATCATTTACAAACCATTGTTCGCTCCGGACAGTCCGAATTTAATTTAAATGGTCTTGATGCCGAAGAATACCCCCATCTTCCGCAAATCGAAGAAAGTTCGATATACCAAGTTCCGAATGATTTATTAAAGACATTGATCCGGCAAACCGTTTTTGCGGTGTCCACCTCAGAAACACGCCCTCTCTTGACAGGTGTAAACTTAAAAATCGGAAACGGGGAGATGATTTGTATTGCGACTGACAGCCATCGGCTGGCATTAAGAAAAGCACCAATCGAAACGAATGAAAATGAGTATTATGACATTGTCATTCCGGGAAAAAGTTTAAATGAATTAAGTAAAATATTAGATGATTCCAATGGACCAATCGAGATCATCATTACGGAAAATCAAGTATTATTCAGATCAAAATATATTTTATTTTTTTCAAGATTGTTGGAAGGAAAATATCCGGATACTTCCAGATTAATTCCGAATATCAAGAAAACAGAAATTATTGTACAAACGAAAATGTTTTTACAGGCAATCGACCGCGCTTCGTTATTAGCACGGGAAGATCGCAATAATGTTGTAAAATTAGTTAGCAGAGAGAACGGTCAGATCGAAATCTCCTCAAACTCTCCAGAAATAGGAAAAGTAATGGAAGTACTGCAAAGTGACTCGACAAACGGAGAAGAATTGAAAATTTCTTTTAGTGCAAAATATATGATGGATGCTTTAAAAGCTGTAGATGGAACAGAAGTTAACATTAGTTTTACAGGAACGATGCGGCCATTCATCATTCGTCCGCTTCATGATGAAACTATATTACAATTAATTTTACCAATTCGAACATATTGAACGGAGGCAGGATGCCGGAGATCAGATTTAGAAGCAACTTGGAGAGCAAGTATCAAAAGTTTTTCTCAGCCTGTCCAACGGACGTACTCCGCCTAAGTATCCATGTCCTGTAGTCCTGTACGTCTGTCGACTAAGAAATCCACGTCCTGTGGCACGTCGGCACTAGTATGTCCTGTTCGCTGAAAAAAACACTGATGGAAAAAGTTTCACTATATCTGACTTCCGGCTTCTGACATCTGACTTCTGTTTTGCCGCCTTGACCTGTTAGTTTCTCATTCGTTAACATTTTGAACAGGCACTATCAAGAAGTAATTTAAAAAAGTGGCCGGTTTTCGTGTATGAATCCTGGACCTTTTTCTTTTTTTCAATTTTTCTTTGTAATCAACATGAATATTTAGTAAAATAAAGTATTAGATACTAGTGACGAAAGTGTGAAACAATGGCAGAAAAAATTATGATTGATACGGAATACATTACTCTCGGGCAATTTTTAAAAGCAGTAGATGTGGTACAATCAGGCGGCATGGCAAAATGGTTTTTAAGTGAAAATGTCGTATTCGTTAATGGAGAACAAGATCAAAGAAGAGGCAGAAAATTGAGAGCAGGAGATAAAATAGAAATTCCGAATATTGGAGTTTTTATTATTTCTTCATGAGCAGAAAGTGAACTTCCTTAAAAGGGGGTTTTGTTGCTGTTTAAGACATAAATTGCACATGTTGATCGCCTTGGATAAGTATTCCAGGCGCTATCGGCTTGAGTTCTTAACTCAAGCCAGCACAATGGTAAAAAACAATATCTATGCCTGCTCGTCTAAAGCTTGCCGTTGATAGGCTAGCTGCACTTCCTTTGATCGACTTGTTTTCATGTTTACCTTTTAGCACATAATTGAAGGAATGGAACCTTTATGTTCATTGAGGCATTACAATTGAAAAATTTTCGCAATTATGAAGCCGGTGACTTGTGTTTTGAAAACAAAGTAAATGTTATTCTCGGTGAAAACGCACAAGGAAAAACCAATGTAATGGAATCGATCTATGTTTTGGCAATGGCAAAATCACACCGGACATCAAATGATAAAGATCTGATTCGCTGGGACCAAGAATATGCTAAAATAGAGGGGAGAATAACGAAACTTCGCGGACAGTTGCCAATGCAGCTCGTAATTGGAAAGAAAGGCAAGAAAGCAAAATGTAATCATATTGAGCAAAAAAAATTGAGTCAATATATCGGAAATATGAATGTTGTTATGTTTGCCCCGGAAGATCTGCATCTTGTGAAAGGGAGCCCGCAAATAAGACGACGTTTTATTGATATGGAAATTGGCCAAGTTTCCCCCGTTTATTTGCATGAAGTCAGCCAATATAATAAGATTTTGCAGCAGCGTAACCATTATTTAAAGCTGATGCAAATAAGAAAACAGACGGATGAAACAATGCTTGAGATTTTGACAGAACAATTTATTCAAAGTGCTGTAAAAATTATAGACAAGCGATTTGAATTTATTCGTCTTCTGCAAAAATGGGCAATGCCGATCCATGAAGGAATATCTCGCCGGCAGGAGAGCTTAAATATCATCTATAAACCGACTGTTGATGTATTAGAAGATCAAGATTTGTCGAAAATGATAACAGCATTTGAAAATAAATTTTTAAAAGTACGGCAAAGAGAAATAGATCGGGGAACAACGTTATTTGGTCCACATCGTGATGACTTACTCTTTTTTGTAAATGATCGTAACGTACAAACTTTTGGCTCGCAAGGTCAGCAAAGAACAACTGCTCTATCTGTAAAGCTTGCTGAGATTGAACTTATCTATTCAGAAATTGGTGAATATCCAATCCTCCTTTTAGATGATGTATTGTCTGAATTAGACCATTATCGCCAATCTCATTTACTAAATACCATTCAAGGGAAAGTGCAAACTTTTGTGACAACAACAAGTGTCGATGGCATCGATCATCAAACATTAAAAGACGCTTCCGCTTTCAGGGTGGAAGCCGGGGCAATAGCAAAGATTCAATAGAGTAGCAATCGCAGCAGCTCAACTTGGGAATCTTACTTGTTAAGATAAAATCAAAGGAGAATTTGATGTTAAGGAAAGGCGCAGGTGATCATAGTGACAATGGAACAAAAGGAAGTTTCTGAGCAGTCGTATGATGAACATCAAATACAAGTTCTTGAAGGCTTGGAGGCCGTAAGAAAAAGACCGGGAATGTATATCGGTTCAACCAGTTCAAAGGGTCTCCATCACCTTGTATGGGAAATTGTCGATAACAGTATTGACGAAGCTTTAGCCGGTTACTGTACAGAAATTAATGTTATCATTGAAGAAGATAATAGTATTACAGTAACAGATAACGGACGCGGCATTCCGGTCGGGATTCAGGAAAAAATGGGCAGGCCGGCTGTTGAGGTCATTATGACTGTGCTTCACGCTGGCGGGAAATTTGGCGGCGGAGGTTATAAAGTTTCCGGCGGACTCCATGGCGTTGGGGCATCCGTTGTGAACGCTCTCTCGACTGAATTAGAGGTATATGTCCATCGGGAGGGTCATATTTATTATCAAAAATATGCAAGAGGAGTGCCAAAATGTGATTTAAAAGTAATTGGCGATTCCGATAAAACCGGAACGATTACCCGTTTTAAGCCTGATAAGGAAATATTTACGGAAACTGTAATATTTGATTTTGAAACTCTTGCAACCCGAATTCGTGAATTAGCTTTTTTAAACCGCGGTTTGAAAATAAAGCTTGAAGATAAAAGAAGTGAACAGAAGCGCATTGAATATCATTACGAAGGCGGTATTCGTTCGTATGTTGAACATCTTAATCGTTCAAAAGAAGTAATTCATGAGCATCCTATTTATATCGAGGGTTCCCGTGACGGTATTACGATTGAAGTTTCGATGCAATATAATGACGGATACACTGGTAATATATACTCTTTTGCCAATAATATTCATACCTATGAAGGTGGAACCCATGAATCAGGGTTTAAAGCGGCGCTAACTAGAGTAATCAATGACTACGCCCGGAAAAATGGTATTATAAAGGAAAATGATCCGAATTTATCCGGAGAGGACGTCCGGGAAGGGCTTGTTGCGATTGTCTCTATTAAACATCCGGATCCGCAATTTGAAGGGCAAACGAAGACAAAACTCGGAAATTCTGAGGTACGGACCATTACCGACTCTCTTTTCTCCGAGCATTTAGAAAAATTTCTGTTAGAAAATCCTTCTGTTGCCCGCAAAATTGTTGAAAAGGGAATTATGGCAACAAGAGCAAGACTTGCTGCGAAAAAAGCAAGGGAGTTTACAAGAAGAAAAAGTGCGCTTGAAGTTTCCAGCTTGCCGGGAAAACTGGCCGATTGTTCTTCGAAGGATCCTTCTATCAGCGAGCTGTACATTGTGGAAGGAGATTCGGCGGGCGGTTCGGCTAAACAAGGAAGAGACCGCTATTTCCAGGCAATATTACCATTACGAGGGAAAATATTAAATGTAGAAAAATCACGGCTCGATAAAATTCTTTCGAATAATGAAGTACGCGCCATTATTACTGCGGTCGGTACCGGCATTGGGGAAGATTTCGATATTACAAAGGCACGATATCATAAAATTGTGATTATGACAGATGCCGATGTAGATGGTGCCCATATTCGGACTTTATTATTAACCTTTTTCTTTCGCTATATGAGACAAATTATCGAAGCCGGGTATATCTATATTGCCCAGCCGCCGCTGTTTAAAGTCCAGCAGGGAAAACGCATTGAATATGCTTATAAAGAAAATCAACTGGATAAAATTTTTGCTGAATTGCCTGCTTCTCCAAAGCCGAATATCCAGCGATATAAAGGTTTGGGAGAAATGAATGCCAATCAGCTTTGGGAAACGACAATGGATCCGGAAACGCGAACTTTGCTTCAAGTAAATCTGGAAGATGCCATAGAAGCAGATGAAACATTTGAAATTCTTATGGGAGACAGGGTTGAGCCGAGACGGAATTTTATCGAAGAAAATGCACTTTATGTAAAAAATTTGGATATTTAATCAAAGCAGGAAAGTTTTTTTTTCCGGCCAGTTTTTTTATCGTTTGCTGTTTAATAAGAGAATATTCCATGCTGCAAAGAACTTTATTACCTAAATAGGGAAAGGGAGGTTCTTTAAAAATGGCTGATACGCCAAATTCTAAAATAGAAGAAGTAAATATTAGTAAGGAAATGCGTTCATCTTTTTTAGATTACGCAATGAGCGTAATCGTTTCACGGGCGCTGCCTGATGTTCGTGACGGGTTGAAGCCTGTTCACAGACGTATCCTTTATGCCATGCATGACCTTGGCATTCACGCTGATAAACCTTACAAAAAATCGGCGCGGATTGTTGGGGATGTTATTGGTAAATACCATCCCCATGGTGATGCTGCTGTTTATGAAACAATGGTACGGATGGCACAGGATTTTAACTACCGTTATATGCTGGTTGACGGCCACGGCAACTTTGGTTCCGTTGATGGCGATTCTGCAGCAGCAATGCGATATACAGAAGCGCGGATGTCAAAAATCTCGATGGAACTATTACGTGATATTAATAAAGACACGATCGATTATCAGCCTAACTATGATGGAGAAGAAAAAGAACCGGTTGTGTTGCCGGCGAGGTTTCCAAACCTGCTTGTGAACGGAACATCTGGAATTGCTGTCGGCATGGCAACGAATATCCCTCCTCATCAGCTAGGGGAAATTATAGACGGAATATTAGCGTTAAGCCATCATCCGGAAATGACAATCAGAGAACTGATGGAAATTATCCCTGGTCCGGATTTCCCAACGGCAGGGTTGATTATCGGCAAAAGCGGGATTCGAAAAGCTTATGAAACAGGCAGAGGTTCAATTACGTTACGGGCAAAAGTGGATATAGAGGAAAAAGCAAATGGCAAACAAATGATTGTCGTCAAAGAAATCCCTTATCAAGTCAACAAAGCAAAGCTCGTAGAGCGAATCGCTGAATTGGTACGGGATAAGAAAATTGACGGCATTACGGATCTTCGCGATGAATCGGATCGCAGAGGGATGCGAATCGTAATCGAAGTTCGCAGAGATGCCAACGTAAACGTCTTATTAAATAATCTTTATAAACATACAGCTTTACAAACCAGTTTCGGTATTAATTTACTTGCGCTAGTTAATAATGAACCGAAAGTATTAAATTTAAAACAGTGCCTGCACTATTATTTAGAGCATCAACAGGTCATCATCCGCAGAAGAACAGAATTCGAATTACGTAAAGCGGAAGCAAGAGCTCATATTTTAGAAGGCCTACGAATTGCATTGGATCATCTTGATGAAGTTATCAATTTAATTCGCAACTCGAAAACGCCGGATATTGCCCGTGAAGGCTTAATGGACAGTTTTCAATTATCGGAAAAACAGGCACAGGCGATTTTGGATATGCGTCTGCAACGATTAACCGGTCTGGAACGGGAAAAAATTGAAGATGAGTATCAAAATCTCTTAAAACTGATTGCCGAATTAAAGGGAATCTTGGCAGATGAAGAAAAAATTCTCGAAATTATCCGTGAAGAGTTAACGGAAATCAAAGAACGCTTTAATGATGAACGGCGTACAGAAATCGCCCCGGGCGGTCTCGATCATATTGAAGATGAGGATCTGATTCCGGAAGAAAATATTGTCATTACATTAACGCATAACGGCTATATAAAACGGTTGCCGGCATCCACCTATCGTTCGCAAAAACGGGGCGGCCGCGGTATTCAAGGGATGGGGACGCATGATGATGATTTTGTTGAACATTTAATTTCTACCTCTACCCACGTTACACTATTATTTTTCACGAACAGAGGAAAAGTGTACCGGACAAAAGGATACCAGGTTCCGGAGTTCAGCAGAACGGCAAAAGGAATCCCAATTATCAATCTTCTTGAAGTAGAAAAAGGGGAATGGGTGAATGCGATTATCCCTGTGAAAGATTTTGTGGAAGACGGTTATTTATTTTTCACAACAAAAGAGGGTATTTCAAAACGTTCTCCGCTTTCGTCCTTTGCAAATATCCGCAATAACGGCTTGATTGCTTTGAATTTGCGGGAAGAAGATGAATTAATTTCTGTTCGCTTAACGGATGGCACTAAGGAAATTATTATCGGAACCAATAAAGGGATGCTTATCCGCTTTCCGGAAACAGATGTGCGTTCAATGGGCCGGTCTGCTACTGGTGTGAAAGGAATTCATCTTGATGAGGGCGATGGAGTCGTCGGCATGGAAGTATTAGAAGAAGCTGCAGATATTTTAATTGTTACTAAAAAAGGCTACGGAAAACGAACGCCAATGTCTGAATATCGTATCCAGGGACGTGGCGGTAAAGGAATCAAAACATGTAATATTACCGATAAAAACGGAACCCTGGTTGGCATGAAGGTTGTAACCGGAGAAGAAGACATTATGCTGATCACAACAGGCGGTATTCTTATCCGTATGGATGTAAATGATATTTCAACTATGGGGCGGAACACACAAGGTGTAAAACTGATCCGTTTAGATGAAAATGAAGATCAATATGTTTCGACCGTCGCTAAAGTAGAAAAAGAAGAAGTAGTAGAAAATGAAGAACAAGAAAGTCAAGAGTAATGGCAGAAGTCAAATCCTAAGGGATCCGGAAGTCAGATATAAGTAAACTCGCAAGTTGAGTTTCAACATTTCTACTTCCCGCCTCCTCCCTCTAACATTTAAAAATACTCAAAGAGGGGTTACTCACAAGTCGATAGCAGTAGGAGAAAAAGAGATTTTAGTTCTTTTTAGAACTTTAGTCTCTTTTTTTTATCATTTTATAGTAAAATTAGTACAAAAGACCTTAGGAGGATAGTAGGATGAGAGTAAAGGTGAAAAATCTTGAAGAAGGAAGTATCTTAGCTGAATCTATTTATAAAGCAACGAATTGGCCAATCATTAATAAAAATACTGTTTTAACGAATCTGCATATTTCTGTTCTAAAAGCCTTTTTTATTAAAGATGTTGAGATTGACGACAGTCGATACTCAGCATCATCTCGTAAGGAAACCGAAAAGGAAGATGAAATAGAAATTATCTTTCATGAACATTTTTCAAATATGGTAAATCGTTTTAAGAGAGAATTTCAGTGTTGGCAGGCAGGTTTGCCGGTAGATATAGCAAAAGCTAGAAACATCCTTATTCCATTCCTGCAAAACCCGAAGTTTAATAATTGCAATCTTTTTTCTCTTCATCTGCTTTCCGTAAAAACAGAATTTCTTTATCAACATTCTGTAGCAGTTGGTCTATTATGCGGTTCTATTGCGAAAAAATTACATTATTCAAATGGTGATATTGTACAAGCCGCATTAGCCGGTTTGCTAGCTGATTGCGGCATGGCAAGAATAAATCCTTCAATATTAAAAAAAACAACTATTCTTATAAATGAAGAAATTACCGAAATTAAAAAACATCCTATTCATAGCCTGGATTTATTAAAAAATACTGCATTATTAAGAGATGAAACAAAATTAGCCATTTATCAACATCATGAACGATTAGATGGAAGCGGTTATCCTGCAGCAGCAGATAACAGCAAACTGCATCGTTTCGCTAAAATAATCGCAGTTGCAGACACTTACCATGCAATGACTTCAGAGCGCTTTTATAATGAAAAACAACATCCATATAAAGTATTAGAAATGCTGTTACATGATTACTTCGGAAAATTCGACTTAAAAGTAATAAAAGCTCTGGCAAATTGTATTATAACGTATTCAATTGGAAGCATTGTTCAATTATCGAACGGAGAAACAGGAAAGATCATTTTCATAAATGAAAAAGCTCCAACAAGACCACTCATTAAAAAAGCTAATGGTGACATCATGAATTTGGAAACTCAAAGAGGGTTATATATTGAAAAAGAAATTAAACATATAAAGATATAATTTCAAGGAAAGAAAAAAATAACAATTGCATTAGATTCATCATTCTGCTATAATCATTCAAGTCAGCAACTTACATCAAAAAAAATCAAAAAAAGTAGTTGACTTAAATTGATAGAAATGATATATTATTAAAGTCGCTTCTGTGCGATATAATCAAAAATTGCTCCTTGAAAACTGAACAAACAAAAACGTCAACGTCAATTTTTTTCGGAGAGAAAAGCAATTTTCTTTATACTTAAATAAGGGTTCAAATCGTGATCATGGATGACTTTTTGAACTACTTATAAAACAAAGAGCAAGACAGACTCTTAACATTTATAATGGAGAGTTTGATCCTGGCTCAGGACGAACGCTGGCGGCGTGCCTAATACA
>JAGKQJ010000106.1 GCA_017898095.1 Bacillaceae bacterium Marseille-Q3522
GCTGGAAAATGAATATAATTGTGATTATAAATCGTTATTTGAAAATAATCCGGATCTTATTCTTTCAACAGATTTAATCGGAAAAATAACGAATGTAAATCAAGCAGTAGAAAAAACGTTTACTCTAAACAAAGAGGAAGTAATCGGAACAAGTATCTATCAACATATTGCGAATCATGATCTATCCAGAATAAAGCAATTTTTCAAAAATGCTGTAAATGGAAAAGTACAGACTTTTACAATGAATCTTCCGGATAAAAAAGGCACCTTTCAATTGTATCAAATGAAAAGTATCCCAATTACAAAAAATAATCAGATAACAGGCGTTTATGGAATCGGCCAAAATATTACGGCCCAAAAAAAATTAGAAAACAAAATTTTTCAGCTCGCGTACTTTGATGACGTAACAGGTTTACCTAATCGTACCAGCATTACGGATCATGTGATTAAAAACATCAAGCGGTCAAAAAAGTTTGCTGTCTTGTTTCTTGATATAGATCGCTTTAAAATGGTAAATGATAGTGTTGGCCATGATGGCGGAGACCAAATTTTAAAAGATTTAAGCGGCAAAATTCAACGTTTTCTTCCCGCACAGTCATTATTAGGCCGTTTTACCGGGGACAAATTTGCAGCAGTCATCGGAAAAAAAATAAACAGAACGGAACTTGCGCAGATGGCAACAAATATTTTACGTGATATTGCTAAGCCGGTCGTCTATGATAATAAAGAATTTTTTATTACCGCAAGCGTCGGCATTTGTTTTTTCCCGGATGACGGCATGGAAGAACATGAGTTATTAAAAAATGCCGATCTCTCCCTGAATTTGGCAAAGCAACGCGGTGGCAATCAAATGTCATTCTATTCAAAAGCTCTGAATGATCAGGCGTTAAGAAGAATGGAATTAGAAGGCTATTTGCGAAAGGCGCTGCATAAGCAGGAGTTTTTCCTCTGCTACCAGCCGTTATTGGATTTAACTACCGGGAAAATATACGGAAGCGAGGCATTGATTCGCTGGAATCATCCGACTTTAGGATTGGTTTCCCCGGCAGATTTTATTCCACTTGCCGAAGAGACCGGCTTAATTATGGAAATAGGGAAATGGGTGTTACACACGGCATGTAAGCAAAATAAAAAATGGCATGATTTAGGTTTGGGAGACTTCGTTATTTCTGTAAATGTATCTGCAACCCAATTTCAGCAAACGAATTTTATTGATATTGTCAAAGGGGCTTTGCTGGAGTCCGGATTGAAACCGGAATATCTTATCCTTGAATTGACGGAGAGTGTGATGCTGTGGGATATGCAGTATAGTATGCAGGTGATGCGTTCCTTGCAAGACATGGGAGTCAAAGTGTCCATTGATGATTTCGGGACAGGCTACTCTTCCTTGAGTTATTTAAAAAATTTACCGATTAATTCATTGAAAATTGACCGTTCCTTCATTGAAAATCTTGAGGGAAATTCATCTGATATTGCGATTGTAAAAGCGATTATTACGATGGGACAGGGGCTGTCGATTAAAGTTGTGGCAGAAGGTGTCGAAACAAAGGAACAAATTGAGCTATTGCAATCGTTGCACTGCCATTTTGCACAAGGATATTATATACATAGACCGCTCAATTCCAACCAATATGAAGAAGATTTAAGAGGAATGCTGGGAAGTTAACCTTCAAGACTCGGGAGGGTATTGTTTCTCCTGAGTTGTTCCTTATGGGGGGTGAAATAATGGTTACCTTTTCTATCCGTTTTATTTATTATCTTTGTATATGGATATCCGTTATTCTGTCCGCTCAAGGTACACGCCTGCCTCTTCCTTACGTTATCCTTTTCTGTGCGTGCTCCATTGCAATTTACTTTCTCATCCCTGTGATGAAAGGAAATCCGCTTTTGTTTCTGGTTTTATTTTTCCTTGTATATGTACTGGCATTTTTTGCATCGCTGATGACACAAGTTTTTTCTCTTTTCCTGTTCTTTTTTTATTTATATGAAGCTTCCAAAGAAGTATCAGAGAAGCTTTTTCATATGATCCTGGTTGCCAACGGCATTGCGGCAGGGATATTTCTTTATTTTACTTTTCCTTTGTATACAATTTTCCTGTTTATCCTAATGTATTTCCCTGTGGCTACCTTATTAATTGAAAAAAATAAGCGGTCGAAACAGTTGGCAGATCAGCGAAAGTTGTATACGCAGCTTATCGATGAATATCGCATAGTAAAAAGACAGGCGTTAGCCAATGAAAAGGCGGCGATCATGGAAGAACGGACGAAAATTGCTCGTGATATGCACGATTCAGTCGGACATAAACTAACGGTATTGGATATGCAAATGGCAATGCTATTAATCCGTGAAAAAAATCCTGAACTGGAAGAAATGAAACAGACGGTGGAAGCATGCCTGGAAGAAACGAGAAAAGCGGTTCGTGCTTTAAAAACGGAAGAAAATGAAGGACTGCCGGCAGTCATCGATTTAATAAAAAAATTAGAAAGTGAAAGTCATTTAAGAGTACAATTAACAGTAAGGGACGGCGTATTAGGGATTCCGTTAACAAATAAAATGAGTGTCATTTTATACCGTATCCTTCAAGAAAGTATGACCAATGTCATGAAACATAGTGATGTGAAAGAAGTAAGCATTACGCTAAGTATCTCTTCCCACCGGCATTTTCAATTTGAAATAAAAAACCCGTTAAGGACAGCCCGACCTTATCATGAAGGCTTTGGACTAACAAGTATGAGGGAAAGAGTTGAACAAACAGGAGGTACGATTTCTTTTACTCAGACGGATAAAGAATTTATGATCTTCGGAACTTTACCAATAGAATTATAGACCAAGTGAAAGATTTTCATATTTGAAAAATTATCAGAATTTGGAGAAGTGAACGTATGTACCGGATTATTTTGGCGGAAGACCAGAACATTGTCAGGCAGGGACTGAAAATGATCATTGAACAGGATCCCGAGCTGAAGGTAGTTGGGGAGGCAACCACCGGGAGCGAAGCGATTGAACGATTAGAAACAACTGTAGCGGATATGATTTTAATGGATGTGCGGATGCCGGTAATGAACGGGATTGAAGCGACACAGAAAATAAAGAAGCGCTGGCCAAAAGTGAAGATTGTCATCTTAACTACGTTTAATGATGAAGAATATGCGATGGAGGCGTTAAAAGAGGGCGCAAGCGGGTTTTTATTAAAAACGTCAGATGGCGAAAAGCTGATTTACTCGATTCGCAGTTGCCTGGAAGGCGGCGTGGCCATTCATGAGCAGGTTGCGGCAAAAGTGCTGCCAAAGTTATTACAGAGACAAATCCCGCAGCCGGTTAAAATGACACTTACTCCAAGAGAAATCGCAATTACGCATCTGATTGGCGAGGGCAAAGCCAATAAGGAAATTGCCGGTGAACTCTATATTTCTGTCGGGACGGTAAAAAACCATATTACAAATATTCTCGAGAAGCTGGAATTAAGAGACCGTACACAACTGGCAATCTTCGCGGTAAAGCAAAATGTTTAGGCTTTTCCAGCACATGAATAAGTCACTGCAGATCACTCTTCCTTATTCGCTGCTATTTTTCTTTTCAAATATTCCTCTCATTCATGACTAGAGTCATGGTTTTTTTTGCTGAAAGTGACTGCAGAGAGATCAGGAAATTCCTTAATTGAGGTATATTGAATACAAAAGGAGGAGTGCGTATGCTGGAAGCTGTCAATCTTTCCAAGTGTTATAAAAAAAATGCTGTTGTGAAAAATATCAATCTTTACTTAGAAAAAGGGGAAACCGTCGGTTTATTAGGTCCGAACGGGGCGGGAAAATCGACGACGATTTCGATGCTATCGTCATTAATACCTCCGACAGAAGGAGATGTTCGTGTTCACGGTGACAGCATTTTGCAAAACCCGGCAAAAATCAGGAATATTCTTGGTGTCGTTCCGCAAGAAATTGCCGTATATACGGACTTAACAGCAAGAGAAAACCTTGCCTTATTTGGAAAAATTAACCTCATCCCCAAAAAAATCCTAAAAGATAGAATCGAAGATGTGCTGGAAGTGACCGGTTTAGAAGAGCGGGCAAATGACAAGGTAAAAACATATTCCGGCGGGATGAAGCGGCGTTTAAATATCGGTATTGCCTTATTGCACGAGCCGGAACTGGTGATTATGGATGAACCGACTGTCGGTATTGATCCGCAATCTAGAAATTTTATTTTAGAAGCTGTAAAGCGGTTAAACGAGGAAAAAAATATTACGGTACTGTACACAAGTCATTATATGGAAGAAATTGAATATTTATGTGACCGAATTTATATTATGGATCACGGTGAAATTATTGCTTCAGGCACGAAAGAAGAAATAAAAAATATTTTATCGGCAGAACAAACGATTTCAATTAAAGTGGAGGTACTTAAAGGGGCATTTTTAGACAAACTGGCAAAGCATCCGAGCGTAAAAAAAATATCCACTCAAGAACCGTTACTTACTTTAATTGTTCCGAAACAAGTCTCTATATTGAAAGATATTTTTAAGGCGGCAGAGGAAACGGACACGATCATCACTTCGATCCAGGCTGAATCGCCTACCCTGGAAGATGTTTTTCTGCATTTAACAGGACGAAAGCTTAGGGATTAGGGGGAGAGTGGCAGATGTTTTTATCATTCATTAAAAAAGATATCCTTCTTCTCTGGCGGAACCCGAGAGAATTCATCATTTTACTGTTAATGCCATTTGTGTTAATCAGTATTTTAGGAAATGCACTTGCCGGGATATTTTCCTCTGATACGACACCATTGCAAACCACGTTGGCAATTGTCCAATTAGAGGATGAAGATCAGACGGCTGCGGTAATCGAAGAGCTTGAAGCGATGCAGCTGCCGGAAGCAGCAATAAATGAAGTAAGGAATCAGACGCCTTTCCGGCTATTAAAAGACCAAGTTGACAATGATGAAGAATTAAGGGATATCGTAACAATCGATCTTTTTGACAAGCCTTTATCAGAAAAGGAATCACAGAAGTATTCTGCCGTACTGGAAGTACCGGAAAATTTCACGTCACAATTTTTAAAAATGCAGCTGCTTGATGAAGGAGAATTACCGGCTGCAGCAATGACAGTTGGCGACCCGTCATCATTATCGGCAAGCTTAATAAAAGATTTTATGCGGACTTTTCAAGCTGAATATTCTGCGCAATTGATTTTGAAAAATCATAACATCAACAATCTTTCAACAAATTTTCAAAGTTTAGATGTTGAATCTGTTGCGCCGAAAAATGAGATTAATGCTGTGTCTTATTATACGATCGGCATGTGTATGATGTTTGTTTTTTACATTGCGACGACGCTGGCAGAGCTTGCCGAGATGCAGAAAGATTCGCACATTTTTAACCGGTTTTTATTGGCAAATGTGTCCCCGTTTTCCCTTTTCGGCAGTTTGTTGGTATCGGCGGTTTTGCTAACGATCCTTCAGTTGACTATTTTATTCGGATTATCGGCACTCGTATTTCAGGTTTCCTTTTCCGATCTTATCGGGTTTTATGTTGTTTCATTTGCTGTCAGTTTTATGATGGGCGGCTTTTCTGTTCTGTTGTCGGCAATTACCTATCGTTTTCAATCCAATCAAATTGTCAATCTGTTTTCATCGATTTTAATACCAATAATCAGTTTTAGCGGCGGAAGCATGATGCCAATCTCCCAATTAGGCAAATTTTTCGAGGTACTCTCGAATTTTTCTCCAGTGGGAGCAGGGATTACAGCTTATGTAAAAATCATGCAAGGATATACAATTAGTGATATTAATGGGCAATTACTGACGATCATTATTTGCGGTATTATCACGATCATTTTTGCCTTGTTTATTCATCCGAAAAGGGGTGTGACAGTATGAGCAGAATCTTATGGGGAAAATGGTTAATCCTAAAAAGGAAGCCCGGCGGCGTGCTTGTCTCCACAATACTTTGTATTGTGTTTGCTTTATTGCTTGGTCTTTCTTCCGACTCTAAAATTGAGGTACCTGTTGCATTTGATGTATCTGCTGCGGACCGTCAGGAAATAATTGCTTCGTTAAACGACAATGAAACGTTTCAATTTACTGACGCAACAAAAGAGGATATGGAGGAAAGGGTTGCAGAAGGAAAAGTGGAAGCCGGTTTAGAAGTGAATGAAGAAGGCTTTACACTCTTTCAAGCTAGAGAAACGGCAAATTTTTATACAATCCAAAACTTTGTGCAACAATTTTATCAGCAATACCAGCTGCAACAGGCTGTTGCACAAACCGCAGAACAACCTGAGCAAGTATTGCAGGATTTAAAAAATGCCAAGGATAATCCGGCAATTCCGATTTCTTTCAAAGAAAATGATGTAGAAACGACCAAACGATTAGCAGCTCCGATCTTCGGTTTTCCGTTATTTTTTGCGATTTATTTAATTGCACTTACAGTAGTTGACATATTGAAAGAAAAACAAAACGGTATTTGGGATCGTTATATTTTATCTCCGACGTCAAAGACAAGCATCTTTTTGGGAAATTTATTATTCAGCTTTTTGATCGGCTATCTGCAAATGATTGTTACCATAGTGATTATTACAAATCTGGCAGATATCGATTTGAGCGGAAACTTTTTCAAAGTATTATTGGTTGTTATTCCATATGTATTCACGATTGTCGCTTTCAGTATCTTGTTAACCGGTCTTGTGAAATCAGTCACTCTCTTTAATATCCTGTTGCCGCTGTTAACAGTAAGCTTTGCGATGCTTGGCGGCGCCTGGTGGCCTCTTGAATTAATCGAGTCCGATGTGCTGCTGATGCTTGCAAAAATTTCACCGATTACGTACGGAATGGAATTATTAAAAGGTGTCATTGTTTTAAACAAATCAATATCAGAATTGCTTTATCCATTATCCATTTTACTGTTGATGGGTGTTCTGATGATGGGAATTGGCATACGGTTAATTGAAAGAAAGCAGGTTTGACCCGGATTATAAGAAAGAACGGGACAGGAAAAAAGATTACATTTTCCTTCCCCGTTTTTGATGTATAGTGGGGGCTTTCATCCCCAATAAGGTCTAAGACCCCGCCTCTAAGCGAAGCGTAGGTGGGAATTTTCAATCAGGTGGAGTAGAGTCTCTACCTGATTCCTCTAGTTTTCCCCTTGTGAATAGTATTCACTTCCATACAATTAGTGAAAGCGAATGGCATCGTTATTTTTTTCCGTATTTCTGCATTTGCATCAATAATTGTTGATAAACAGCCGCTTCAGCTTGATTCCCGGTCTGTTTGTAAACTTGGATTAGACGTTGCACAGGAGTAAAGTCTTCCGGGTTTAATTCCATTTCCCATTTAAAGCATTCGATTGCTTTTTCCGTCTGGTGGAAATACAAATATATTTCACCTAAAGCAGCCTGGCGGACGGGATCGTCCTGCAGTTCCTGCATTTTTTTAATTTTTTGCTCGATTGGAAAGTGGAGCTTTGCTTCGCGAAATGGTTTCAGCCAGATAAGAATTTCCTGAAAAGAGCGTTCCTCGAGGAAAGCAGAAATAAAAAGCGTAATCACTTTTTCAAGTGTACGAGAGTCATTCTTGAATATTTGCAGCAAACGTTTATTAGAGGATGTAAAATAACGGGCAAGCAGCAACTGGTTGGCTTTTTGAAAACTGGCCAATAGACTCGGCAGTTGTTTTTCTTCAGGCAGGAAGGTGCTGTTCATCATAAAATCGATGATCTCATCATGTTTTGCCGCTTCAATAAATTTGTGAAGCAGTTTTTCCTGTACAACCGGATGGTTGTTTATTTGCCGGATTGCTTCCAATATGCTGCATTGCTCTTCCGTTGAAAAGGACTTCATCATCTCATTAATCGCAGTGAAATTGTCGTCCGTAAAGTGCTGTCTGAGCAAAAAGATTCGTAATATTAGCTCATCAAGCGGGCGACTTTGTGTCTGATAGAGATCAAGTAGGAGGGCGGTATTTTCCAGATTGCCCAGATTATCAAAACCGATTAATTCAGCGAAGAGCGGATCCTTCTGAAGGATTGTTTTTATCTCTTTATAGAACGGTTCATAATTCTTAAATTGCAAATTACCGATCATATCCTTGAAAAAGTGGTCATCGGGGGCATATTGTAAAGCAATTTTTAATACTTGATATGCAAAAAGCATTTGCCCGTTTCTCCGGTAATGATAGTATGTATCTTTTAACAAATGATAGGAAGATTCTTCTGTAGTGAAAGAGTCAAAAAACGAGAAGATAAGTGCTGTTTCGAGCGGCGGATAGCTTTGCTGCAATTTTTTTAGCAACTGATCCATGGGGAAAAAGGAAAATGACTCTTGCCGGCGCAGCAACCGTAACGTTAATGGATTCGTTCCGTCAAGAATGATTCCATTTGTAAATGCCCGGTGAAGAAAGGATTTTAATCCGGTTGCACTTGCTTTTACACCATTAATAAATTGGTTTTTAAAAAAAATAAGATAGTAAATGTGATGGTTTGCATCGGTAGCCTCAATTACTTTACATTGTTGATACATTACCAGTTTCTGTGGTGTTACGGAATGCGTTTTTTTATGAATAAGAATGTTTAACATTCGCTTCGCCTCCTTGTATTAACTCTATCATAACATAACCCCTTTGTCGTTTTAGTAAAAATTCTAAACGAAAATGATTAAAATGGAATCTGGAATTACAGCAGACCAGAATATTCTTGCCGGAACAAATATCCACTGGTGGCGGACTGTTTTACAGAGACGGCTTCAATATGCCGGGCATTCAGGTGCTTGGGGTTTTGGCAGTCGATGCATGGGTAGCCGTGACGATGGTCATCCTTTTCGCTATTCTCAAAGCTACCGTTGGTATCCGTGATACGAAGGAAGAAGAACTTGAAAGCTTTGATAAGAAAGAACACGGGCTTGACAGCGCGTATCCTGATTTTGCACCAACCGATGCAAAATAATCCCGGTCAATTAAGAACAGCAAAAGGTTCGGAGATTGTTTTTACATCCCCGAAAATCGCAGATGAAGGGGCAGTAATACTCCCGCCTCAAAAATAGAGGTGAAACCAATCATTTTAGGCAGGGGATAAACTGCCCCTAAAAGCCTGATTGGTGAGATAAGGTTTTTCTTAGAGCTTTAGCTCTAAGAGAAATCAATCGGGCTCCGCGCGACAAGATTTCTCTTAAGGCTTCATCCTTTAGAGAAATCAGTCAGGCTCCGCGTGATAAGGTTTTTCTTAGGGCTTCAGCTCTTAGAAAAATCAATTGGGCTTTGCGCGACAATGTTTTTCTTAAGGATTCAGCCTTTAGAAAAATCAGTCAGGCTACGCGTGATAAGAAATATCTTAGTGCTTCAGCTCTTAGATATTTCAATCAGGCTCTGCGTGATAAGGTTTTTCTTAGGGCTTTTAGCCCATAGAAAAATCAATCGGGCATAGCGCGGCTAACCATTAGTGGGGCACGTGTGCTGACTAAGATCTCAGGCGTCCTGTTGCAACGTCGGCACTGGCACGTCCTGTGCGTCGAAAAACCCCCACTGATGAAAGTTTCACTTTATGTCCATTTTTAACTATGTTCACTAAGCCCTGCTGATTTTTTCCACGACGACGCGTTTTCCGGTGTTGATCGTGAATTCAAAGCGGTCGTTTCGCTTTTCAAAATAATAAAAATGATGCTGGACGCTGCAAATAAAATCCTGGTTGTCGAAGATGATAAAATTGACCCCGGTTTTCCGTTTTTCATTGCTTGTGAAGACAAAATGATTATAACAGTACAGGCAATCATAGATGGAAAATTGCAGCTTGTTCAAGACGCTGATAAATTGAAAGAAAGCATCATCGCTAATTTCTTCTAACAGGCGTTCAAACGAAAAGGGAAGATGTTTGCGAATCCGAATCGTATCTTTCACTTTTAAAAAAAAGATATCTTCTCCTAAACGGACCTTGCCTTTCTCTAATAAAATTCCTTCTTTCCAATCTTTGTACCGCATTACTTCTATCGCCTGTAAAAAATATTCATCTAATGATGACGCCTCTTCCGTTTCATGATCGAAAAAGACCCATTCATCATTTATATATTCTACTGTGCCTTCTAAAAATGCACGGGTTTGGTGCTCCATTAGTTTTAAACGTTGCTGCCGATCCATAATAATGACCCTCCATTAAAACATCTTCACATCTGTTTTTGACATCATTAGCATTTTTTACACCTTTTCAAAAAGCAATGAATAAGAGACGGGAAGTCCATTCGCTGCTGCCTTTTTAAACGTCCTCTTAGGGACACATAACCATTTTTTCATCCTCTGCATACAATAACGAATAGTTAGATGTTCCACTTGGAAAGGATGAGATAAATGTGTGGAATTACTGGTTGGGTTGATTATAAAAAAAATCTTAAGAATGAAGCTGAGACAATCACAACGATGGCAGAAACGTTGTCAAAAAGAGGACCTGACGAAACGAATAGCTGGTCAGATCTGCATGCCGGCTTCGGTCATAAACGGTTAATTGTCGTTGATCCTGCAGGTGGAAAACAGCCGATGTCAAAAGAAAAAATGGGGAATACCTATACGCTTTGCTATAATGGTGAACTGTATAACACCGAAGAATTACGCAAGGAGCTATTAATAAAAGGATATTCCTTTAAAGGGCATTCTGACACAGAAGTTCTGTTAACGGCCTATATAGAATGGGCTGAAGAATGCGTTCATTACTTAAACGGGATCTTCGCCTTTGCGATTTGGGATGAGAAAAAAGAAAATTTATTTCTTGCCCGCGACCGTTTAGGGGTAAAACCGCTTTTCTATTACGATCAAAATGGATCGTTTTTATTTGGCTCTGAAATCAAGGCAATCTTAGCAAACAAACATGTCCGTGCGGAACTGGATCGGGAAGGACTGGCGGAGGTACTTGGGCTGGGACCATCCAAATCACCTGGCTCCGGAGTCTTTAAAGGCATAAAAGAGTTAAGACCGGCTCATGCACTTACTTTTTCAAAAAATGGGTTGAAAATTTGGCGTTATTGGAATGTAAAAAGTGAACAGCACCGGGATTCTTTTTCCGAAACCGTTGCAAAAGTTCGCTGGCTATTTACCGATGCCGTGACAAGGCAACTTGTTTCCGACGTCCCGCTATGTACTTTTTTATCAGGCGGCGTTGATTCAAGTGCCATTACCGCTATAGCTGCGAAATATTATGAAAAAACCGGCATGCCGCGCCTTCATACCTATTCAATTGATTATGAAGGAAATCGTGAATTCTTTAAAGCAAGTGAATTTCAGCCCAATTCCGATGAGATGTATATCAATAAAATTACAGAAAAGTTTCAAACTGTACATCATCATTGCGTGATTTCGCAGCAGGACTTAGCCGATTATTTAATTGAGGCTGTTCATGTCCGTGATTTACCGGGAATGGCTGATGTCGACTCTTCTCTGCTCTGGTTTTGCCGGGAAATCAAACAGGATTTTGTTGTCAGTCTTTCAGGGGAGTGCGCAGACGAAATTTTTGGCGGCTATCCGTGGTTTCACCGTGCTGCTGATTTATCGCGAGAAGGATTTCCATGGATGCGTTCGATTGACGCCAGGCAGGGTCTTTTAAAGGAATACTGGCAGGAAAAATTGCATTTACGGGATTATATGATGGGGAAATTCGCGGAAACAGTCGCAGAAACTCCGCGGCTTGATGGCGAAACGCCGGAAGCAGCACGAAAAAGGGAATTATTTTATTTAAATATGCTGTGGTTTATGACGACATTGCTGGATCGGAAAGACCGTATGAGCATGGGAGCCAGCCTCGAAGTCCGGGTGCCGTTTGCCGATCACCGTCTCGTCGAATATGTATGGAATATTCCTTGGGGAATGAAAATGGCAGGAAACCGTGAAAAAGGCCTGTTGCGTAAAGCACTGGAAGGATTGTTGCCGGAAGAGGTACTATACCGGAAAAAGAGCCCGTATCCAAAAACACATCATCCTGTCTATACAAAAATAGTCCGGCTAAAGCTGGAGGATATTATTAAGGATCGCAGTTCGATTCTCCATGAACTGTTTGACAAGAAACAACTTGCCGCTATTATCGCAACGGAAGGTGCTTCCTTTAAAGAACCATGGTTTGGCCAGCTTATGACAGGTCCGCAGCTTTTGGCATACTTAATTCAACTCCATGTCTGGTTTAAAGATTATCAAATTAATTTAGTGGAGTAAAAGGCGTACAGGAAAGGGGAAAACATTATCTTTCCTAAAAAGCTGGCATGAAGAAAGCTTCTCTATGTTTTCAATCTGAACCCCTACTTGGGATGATCATATTATTTTATATTAAAGGATATTCGAATCATGCCAAGTAAGTGGTTAATTTTTCCTTTTAGTAATAAAACTGCAAAGAAGAAATTTCACTGTCCGGCCATTCGTATGACAATTTACAATTTTTTAAACTAAAACGACAGGTACCAGTTTCAACACCATAACGAATACAAATATATAAACAGA
>JAGKQJ010000107.1 GCA_017898095.1 Bacillaceae bacterium Marseille-Q3522
CGAATATACGTACTCATTTTTATCCCTCCAACAATTGCATGTAGTATTAAATACTACATGCAATTGTTGGAGGGATAAAAATGAGTACGTATATTCGTGAGCCAATTAACGGACTGACACATTTAGCAGGAGCCATATTATCGTTTGCGGGAATGCTGGCTTTAGTAATTAAAGCTTCAATAACAGCTGGTTCTGCCTTAACGATTACAGCGGTTATTGTATTTGGAATTAGTATGATCTTACTTTATTCAGCATCGGCTACGTATCATATGGTGATTGCCAGGGAAAAAGTGATTGCTTTCTTAAGAAGAATGGATCATTCGATGATCTATGTCTTGATTGCCGGGACATATGCGCCAATTTGCCTAATTAGCTTAAATGGTGTGATTGGCTGGGTTCTTTTTACCATCATTTCAGTGGTTGCCATTAGTGGGATTGTTTTTAAAATGGTTTGGTTTCATTGTCCAAGATGGTTATCAACTGCGCTTTACATTGCGATGGGATGGCTTGCTGTTTTTGTTATTATTCCATTGGCAGGCGTTATTGGGACGAACGGACTCGTCTTTTTGCTAGCTGGAGGTGTATTTTATACGATAGGAGGCATCATTTACGGGTTCAAACCGAAATTTATACAATTTAAAAATTGGGGCTTCCATGAAATTTTCCACATATTTATTCTGCTTGGAACGCTTTCTCACTTTCTCTGCATATATCTTTTTGTCCTTTGAACGAAAAATCTGCGGTTTTGATGTTACTCCAGATTTCACTATATCCTATAAAAAATATCTGCGTTAAAAAAAACAAGCCGGTTTTTGGATATTATTCTAAATACAGGTTTGTTTTGTTTTTTTAAAAATGGAGTTCTAGAAAAATAGTATATATCATGCGAATAGTGCAAAAGTGCTAAATTTCAAATAAAAAGGAGATTTGGTTCTTTTCTGTGCTATAATAGTTGAAACGACCATTTATTACCTAAATGACTTCATTTACAAAAGTATTAATTTTAAAATATGGTGAAAGCGGGGGAGCGCCTTCATTTTTTATATCGAAGCTGAATCTTTTTTTCAAACAAATCGTAAAAATAGAAAAATAAAATTTTTTAGAGGTGAAACGAATGTACGAACAAACAATTAACAATAATCAGCAGTACTTGCCGGCGGTATTGAGGGCATTTGCCATTTCACTCGGGATTGCCTTTATTGGTACCTTAACGGGTCAATTTATTCCGCCGGTTCTGTTTATTCCACTGGTCGTTCTTGAGCTTGTCATGCTTTTAGGAGCTTTTTTCCTGAGAAGAAGAAAAGCGATATCATATCCTTTCTTGTACGTCTTTACCTTTATTTCAGGGATTACAACGTATCCGATCGTTTCCTATTATGTTTCAACGGTCGGCGGAAACGTTGTGTTAATGGCATTAGGAACAACGACAACCGTATTTGCCGGACTTGCGGTATATGCTTCGACAACGAAGCGTGACTTGTCCTTTTTAGGCGGCATCTTAATGGCTGCTTTACTAGCCTTGATCGCAATTTCGATTTTCCAACTATTTTTTCCCGTTAGTACAAATGGAATGCTTGCTTATTCCTTCATTGGCGTATTAGTGTTCAGCGGTTATGTTCTTTATGATATTAACCGGATCAAAAAACACGGCTTAACGGCTGAAGAAGTGCCGCTCATGGCTTTAAATCTCTACTTGGATTTTGTAAACCTATTTATCAGTATTTTAAGGATATTGGGGATTTTATCAAGCAGAGACTAAATTATAAGTTTTCTGAAAAAGGCCAAACACTACTTGCAGAATATGTATGTAGTGTTTGGCTTTTTTTGTATTATTTCCGTTTTAATTGTGGGAAAATCTGAGAGATTCCAGTTGTTGCATCTTAACAAATACTGCATTCTTTTATAATTCCAAATAAATATTGAAACCTACAACTCTTATTAATCGTATAATTATTATTACGACTGCCGCTAAAACAAACCTTCTGATAATAGAAAAACTTATGAAAGGGGTGAGCATATTGAAACGATTTTTCCGTCCTTTCGCAATCATTTTACTTTTTGTTTCTCTTGCAGTATTAACGTCATGTGAAGAAGATCGGACTTTTTCAATTGATGACCTGGAAATTCAAGCATTTATCAAAGATAATGGTGAGTTGTACGTAGAAGAATTGTTCACATACCGCTTTAATGGGCATTATAACGGAACAACAAGAACGATCTACGATAATGGCGGCGGCGAAGCGGCAGAATTTGAAGCGTATCTTCTCCCGCTTAACAAGGATTTGACGAATTACGAGGAAGACGATTTACAGTCGCTGGAAGTGGAACTGGAGGATCATCAGTATCGGATTTATACGGAATCAAATAATGAAACGAAAAAAGTCCTATACCGCTACCGGTTGGAAAATGTGGTGACGAAATATCAGGATACGGCTGAATTATATTGGACACCATTTGACAGTGACAATGAAACAGACATTCACAATCTGCAAATGGAGGTATACTTCCCGGCAGATGTCGCGGAAAATGAATTTTCCTATTTTTCTCATGACCGGACGGGCGGCCATTTTACAGCGGTTGAAAATGGATATTTATCTTTTACAAATCCATTGCTGCCAAGCGGGGAGCTTTCTGAAATGCGAGTGTTATTTCCTGCAGATGTAATTGGGGAAGCCGTTAATTCTGTGAATCAGCCAGTTAAAGATAGGATCCTTACGGAAGAGACGAATTTGGCAGATAATTACCGTTTAAGAGATGAGCGACTAGAAAAAACATCCTATGCAATTATTGCAGTTATTGGCGTCTTGATTCCAGCGGTTATTTATTTTGCTTTTCTGACGCCCACACGCCGGGCAAAACGCCGCGGGAAAGATATGATCTCGTTTGAACGGTTAGAGAAGCTCGATCCGCTTTTTGTTGCCTACCTCTACCGGAAAGGGAATTTGCAGCTGGAGGATGTTAGTGCTGCACTATTTTCCCTGTATCAGCGTGGCATTATCACGATCGAACGCATTCCAGCCAGTAAAAAGTACCAGGACGATCCCGATTTTCCCGATGAAACATTTAAGTTTACGATTGTCGATGAAGCTAGGGTAACGGGAAGTGATGAAGAATATCTGATAAAGTGGCTCTTTACACATAAAGGAAAACGGAGGAGTTATTTTATCTTGGAAGATTTGGCGGGACCGACAAAGACTGAGCGGAATCAAACGAGGTCACAATTAGTCTGCCAGAAAAAGTATGACCAATTCCGCAATCATTTTGCAAAATGGGAAAAGAAATATGTAGAGGAGAAAAAAATAGATTCCTTTTTTCAATGGTCAAGCGCTTTTGCGACAATAGCACGGCTTTTACCTGTCATCTTTTCGGTTATCATGATCTATTTAATGCGTGCGGATGTGGTTTCAACGACAGCAATCATCATAACGGCGATCTTATTGGTACCTGCTATCATTTGTGCTGTCATCTTTGTAAAAACCCGGTGGCCGCTGTTGATTTATTTTGTTTTGTTAATTATATCTGTGTTCGTGGTTCTTGAAAAGAGTACGGCGGGGATTCTCTATTTTGTTGCGATCGCACTTGGCCTTCTCCTTTGCGCTGCAATCCCTCCTAAAACCTCTACGGAAGAGGGAGCACAATATATAGGCGCGCTAAGGCATTGGCGAAAAACACTGAAAAGTGGCCGATATCCGCTGCAAAAAGGTTCCGGGCAATTAGAAAAATTAATCCAATATGCGATTATTTTCGGGATAGGCAAAGATTTTGCGCTATCATACGGAGAAACAGAGATTGATGATGACGTTCTTACGCAATTGCCGCTGATGTCGGTACCAACAGCTACTGCCAGTAGCTTTTATTACACTTATTATTCAATGGGCCAAACAAGTGATGAAACTTCTTCAAGCTCCGGAAGCAGTGGCGGCGGTGGCGCAGGCGGTGGTGGAGGAGCGGGTGCTTTTTAAAGCTCCGAAATTTCAGTAGATAATTGTGAAAAAAGGAAATCTGTTTTTTTTCATTATAATAATTCGGAGATTCATCAAAAGACCAGATAAAGGTGATGGTTAGAATTGAAAAAAAGAAAGTAATTAGTATTATGTATCTGCTTGCTATTATTAATGAGCAGTTGCGGAGTAAGCCAAGAAAAAATCAACTTGTACGATGATAATAATAAAATTGCCGGGGAAGGGGACAGTTTTTCTTATAATAGCAGGACAGAGCCCGAAAATGAATCTAATCTAAAAATAGATGTTTCGTATAGAGGTTTTTATGGAACGGGAACAATTTGGAATTTAGACGCAAAAGAAGCGGGTGACATTACTTTCACCTATGATTCAACAGTAAATAACGGGGATTTTAAAGCAGTTTTAATTAATCCTGAAAAAGAAATCGAAAATATCTTTGAAGGAAGTCAGCAAGGTGACAAAACAATAAAGTTAACAGTAGGGAAATACAGGTTGAAAATTGTTTGCCGGGATGCGAATGGAGAAATAAAAATCTCCATTGATAATCCGAAAAACGTTGCGATATCAAAAGATTCTTTTTAGGACAAGTTAGCATAAATAAATGGGCAGAAAATATAGCCTAATCGATTAAAAGCAAGCTGAAAATGGGAATTGGATAATTCTGTAGTTAGCAAACGTGAGATCTTGAAAGTTGAAAAAGCAAAGACTGTCCAAAAAAGACAAATCCTTTGAAAATTAAAAAGCAAGAATGTTGCTATATCAGCATTCAAAACATGAAAAAAGGGGCATCCAAAGTCGAAAAATCAACTTTTTGGACAGCCCCTTTAAAAATTTCCTTTTATCTGCAATATAGTCTGTTCCGATTTTTTAAAGCTTACTCCAATACCGCCGCAGTTTCATCAATCATTTTTTGCACGGATTCCAAACCGCCGCCGGAAAGGTACCAGATGTCGGCACTTAAATAGACAATTTGCTCATCTTTGAAAGCATCGGTATTCTTTACTAATTCGTTTTCGACTACTTGTTTGACAGAAGTTTCGCCGCCAATCGCCGCACCGCGGTCAATGACGAAGAGAATCGCCGGATTTTTTTCCGCAATATACTCATAAGAAATATTTTGTCCATGAGTAGAGGCTTCAATATTCGTATCTGCCGGTTTAAATCCAAGCACGTCATGGATAATGCCAAATCGGGAATTGGGGCCAAAAGCACTTATTTCTCCTTCATTAGCCATGATGACTAAGCTTGTTTGCTCCAGGTCTGCTGCTTTTGCTTTTAAATCTTCAATCGATTGATTGAGATCTGCTAACATCGATTCTGCCTTTTCTTCTTTCCCGAAAATTTCTGCAAGTGTATGGACATTTTCCGTGAAGGAGTCTAAATAATGGTTGTAATCGACACCCAGGTAAATCGTCGGCCCAAGTTCGGACAGTTCTTCATAGAAATCAGCCTGCCGGCTGGAAATGATAATTAAGTCCGGTTCAATTTCACTAATTGCTTCATAATCCGGCTCTTTTAAACTGCCGATGTTTGTATATTTGCTATCTTCATATTGCTTTAAATAGTCGGGCACATTCGTCTGGGAGACGCCGGTAACCTCAACACCTAGAGCGTCCAGTGTATCAAGGGAGCCATAATCAAATACAACCACTTTTTGCGGATTTTTGTCAACGGTTGTTTCACCAAGCTGATGCTTCACATTAACCGTTTCCGCTTCTCCGGCCGAATTTGCCGGCTGTTGCTTGTCTTGTGCCGCATCATTGGCACCGCAGGCGGTGATGATAAAAGTAAAAGCAATCAGCATAAACAAAGAAATTCTTTTTTTCATAATTCATTACACTCTCCTTTTTATTATTCAAATTCGGTGGGCCATTTTTCACCAAAAGCCGTTATAAAAATCGTTAATTGACTGAACATTGGCGCTTTTTCAATGGCAAATGAATCATCCTAAAACGGTGTTCCAATATTGTTCTCTGAAAAATTCTTATCCGTAATAAACGCAAATCCGTTTCCCGTCTATTTCCTTCACTTGGATATCTAAATCGTAAATGGAGCTGAGTGATTCCGCCGTAATAATTTCCTCCGGTGTTCCTTCGTTGATCACTTTCCCGTCCTTTAATGCGACAATGTAATCCGAATAGCAGGAGGCAAAATTAATGTCGTGCAGGACGATGACAATTGTTTTCCCCAGTTCCTTTACGAGCCGGCGCAGGATTGTCATAATTTGCACCGAATGCTTCATATCTAAATTGTTTAACGGTTCATCGAGCAAAATATATTCTGTATTTTGCGCAATAACCATAGCAATATAGGCACGCTGAAGCTGTCCGCCGCTAAGCTGGTCAATAAATTTGTCCTCGATATCGGTCAGTTCCATATAGGAAATTGCTTCATCAACAAAGTGCCAATCCTCTGCAGTTAAATTTCCCTGTGAATACGGAAAACGGCCAAAGGAAACAAGATCGCGAATTTTTAAACGCAGTGTAATATGGTTGCTCTGTTTCAGAATCGAAATTTGTTTGGCAAGCTCCTTATTCTTCCATTTGTGAAGCTCCGTTCCTTCAATGATAATTTGCCCGCCGTCAGCAGAGATAAGGCGGCTGACGATGGCAAGAAGGGTGCTTTTTCCGGCGCCATTTGGTCCAATAAAAGAAGTAATCTTGCCTTTTGCAAGCGAAACAGATACATCATCAATCACTTTTTTATGTGTATACAGCTTTGAAACTTGTTGGACAGTTACCATGTTCGATTCTCCTTTAACAGCAGGTAAAGAAAATAAATTCCGCCGATTAAGTTAATAATGACGCTAACCGTGGTTGAAAAAGTGAATACCCTTTCGACGATCAGCTGTCCGCCTGCTAATGCAATGATGCTGATCAAGACAGCAGCCGGAATCAAGTAGGAATGTTTATAGGTTTTCATTAATTCATAAGAAACATTGGCAACCAACAATCCGAGAAAGGTAATTGGTCCGACGAGTGCTGTTGCAATTGCAATAAGTATTGCAACAACAATCAGCAGCCTTTTGACTACATAAGCGTGATCAACACCAAGATTAATCGCGTGCTCTCTCCCTAATGCGAGAACATCTAAATATTTTAAGAAACGCCATGCGTACAGGATTGTAACAATAAATAACACAAGTGATATATTTAATAATTCAGTTTTCACGTTATTAAAGCTGGCAAACATTCGATCTTGGATAAGCAAAAATTCATTTGGATCGATTAACACTTGTAAAAAGGAAGACATACTTGAAAAAAGTGTCCCCAGGATAATTCCTATTAACAAGAGAAAATAAATATTACGTCCTTCGCCGCGAAACATCAATTGGTAGAGCAGCAGGGCAAACAGGACCATTGATCCGACCGAGAACAAATAATTGGTTGTACTGTTTATGAAAATTAACTGATTAGCCCCTAATGAAAAGACCAGTAATGTTTGTACGAGCATATACAGAGAATCCATTCCGATAATACTCGGTGTTAAAATGCGATTATTGGTAATTGTTTGGAATACAACCGTTGCAAACGCAATCGCTGCACCCGTCAAAACAATCGAAATGAGTTTCATTGCCCGCCTCTTGAGAATGTATTCCCAGTTGGAGCCAATATCCATAAATAAAAAGCCGGCGATGAGAACGATAGACAGTACTGTAAGAATGATGATTTTTCGTTTATTACTCATACGCCTTTCTCCTTATTAACAGATACAAAAAGATCGCACTTCCAATAACACCAATGGTTAAGCTGATTGGAATCTCATATGGGAAAATAATAACCCTTCCTAAAATATCGCAAGCAAGTACAAAAACGGCACCTAATAAAGCGGTATGTGGCAGATTATCCTTCAAATGATCACCTTGATAGATCGAAACAATATTCGGAATAATTAACCCTAAAAAAGGGATCATTCCGACTGTTAAGACGACAGATGATGTGATTAACGCAACAAGGATGAGCCCGATAAAAACAATCTGTCGGTGGTTAAGACCGAGATTTTTCGAAAAATCCTCTCCCATTCCTGCGACTGTAAACTGATTGGCAAATATGTATGCGAGAATCACGGCAGGGACAGTGATATAAAGGAGCTCATATCTCCCGCTTGTAATTAACGAAAAATCACCAAGCAGCCAGGAAGAGATGTTCTGGATAATTTCATACTTATAGGCGAAAAAGGTTGTAATCGAACTAATGATATTGCCAAACATCAGTCCGACGAGCGGAATAAAAATCGCATCTTTAAATCTGATTTTGCCAAGGATTTTCATGAAAATAAAAGTCCCGGCTAGCGCGAATAAAAAGGCAATCGCTGTTTTTTGCAATGGGCTTGCCGAACCGAATAACAGCATCGCTACAAGAATTCCCAAGCGGGCAGAGTCCAGCGTTCCCGCAGTCGTCGGCGAGACAAATTTATTACGGCTGAGCTGTTGCATTATTAATCCGCATATACTCATACTCATACCGGCAAGAATAAGACTAATTAGGCGCGGTATGCGGCTGACCATTAATATTTGCCATTTTTCATCTGATAAATGAAACAGATCAAAAAACGTAATGTTCGATACGCCGATAAAAATGGAAAGACAGGAAAATAGAAACAATGCGATTACTAAGTATGTTTTTTTCATAATTCCGATCCTTTTAAAGAGGGCTATTTTTTTGCAAGAACAATATATGAAAATGAGACTCATTATCAATTAGACTGTTCGATTATCATTCTACATTGGATTATATATGTAAGTCAACCCCTATTTATATATTGTTTATAAGATTTTCACCAATTAGACTTTCTGGACCTTTTTTCTAAGAAAAGCTGCATGTCTTAACGAACAGTGATCAGAATAGCACACGGAAATTGGCACTGATGAAAAAGCAAAAGAAGATAGAATAAAGAAGGTTATTATAAAGTGAAACTTCCTTCAGTGGGGGTTTTTCGACGTACAGGACGTACTAGTGCCGACGTTGCAACAGGACGTTGCGCCTTTAGTCGGCAGACGTACAGGACGTACTAGTGCCGACATTGCAACAGGACGCCTGCGCCTTTAGTCGGCAGACGTACAGGACGTACTAGTGCCGACGTTGCAACAGGACGCCTGCGTCTTTAGTCGGCCTTCATCCCCCACTGAAGGTTAGGTTGAACCAATCGGGCTTTTAGTGGCAGTTTATCCCCCACCTAAAATGATTGGTATCATCTCTATTTTTGAGGTGGGGGGTTACTGCCCCTTAATCTGCGATAAACCGGTTTTTGATCTCAATCCGGACGTATTTGGAGCAGGGGCATGAATTCACCTTTTTCGAAAACTTTCTAAAAAAAACCCACCCTAAGTAAGTTGTTAGGATAGGTTCATGCAACCTGAATTTGTTTGGGGTTGATTATTTTGTTTTCTTTAAGCTTTGCGGAATCTTAGGTGCGTGTGCTAAAGGGCTGGATGCTTGTACAAAAACTTTTGAAACGGCAAGAGTAGCCTTTGAAATGTATTTAGCAGCTTGTTTCATTCGTCCTCACCTCCTTTCATTGTTTTATAAGCAAGAAATTTCTTTTATGTAAAGAACTCCCTGCTTCGTTTGTTTAACCTGTGCATGAAATGAATCCCCGGAGGAGTTAACAGCAATGCCTGCAGCATGCCGCCGAAAACGAATCCAGGCAGCGAGAAAATGACATACAATAAGAGTGCAAAGACGGAGCAAAGAAGTGCTAGACGTTTCTTTTTTTGTTCCCATTGCAAAGAATGCTGCAGCTGATGGACTTCATAATATGGTGCAAATCGGATCAACAACAATAAGGTGATGACAAAATAAATCGTGATGGAAAGAGTTGAAACCGGAAGAAAGACACACAAAATAATCAAAGTCGTGCTTATAAGCGAACAGGCAAGCGAACGATCCAAATGGGCACCGCCAGTTAAGATCCGCAAAAGCATAAACGATACCGCAACTTGCATCGCGGTCCATGGAACGCCAAGGAACCAGGCAATGATGAAAATCGCTGTAAACGTAAATAACAGATTAAAGACAATCGTAAAACCAAAGACAAGTACATCAATTGGCTCTGTTTCCTCCGGATTCATCTTTTTGATTAACGTTGCAAAAGAAACGGCCCACTTTTCAAACATATCATGTCACCTCTATCAAGGTTTTTACCAGGAAACCACAGGCATTTTAAGACACCGGACAATGAATCTTTAGTAAAAAAGGTTCAAAATGGCTATCGACCAATGCATGGTCTTGTTTCAGTAAAATAAGGACATCCAACAGTTTTGAATTTGCCAATTGTGATGGATGAACAGAAAGATCGCTTTTTATCATAAAGCTAATCCCATCTTCTGTTGTACGGACATGAAATTCAATTTGTTTTTTGTCAAAGCCGGTACTTTGCTGGAGCAGGAAAATGATTTCGTCTATCACCATGCTTAAATAGCGGATCTGCTTCAGTGTGACTGGAATTGCCGCCTCCACCTCACTGCTTATCTCGATTGAAATATTGAGCAGGCGGGCAAAGTTCCGTTTATTCACTAAAAATGCATACAAAAGTTCATCGAAATTGCCGGCTTCATCATGAAGATTTATTTCTGCCGGCCAAACTGGCGGACTTTTGTGAAGCCTGTGTTTCTGGATATAATCGATAATTGGCTCTGTCGATCCTTTTTCCGCAAGCTTATAAATCGCTAAAAAATGTCTTGCATTTTCCTCTTTTATTTTTTCAACAATAATCGAAGCTTGCTGTTCTTGATCTAAATAATATTTTTTCGCCTCCATTAATCTGCGTTTTTGAAAACTTGAATGTAAAAAAAGGTAAATAGACAAAATAATAAATAAGACAATAATACAATATAAAACAAAATGATAGCGAAAATGTAACTCGTTTGTTAGCATCGCATACACAGCGAGACAAATAAGGATGAATGTTAACAGAGAATTGATCACCACAATTGTCAAAAACTTAGGATTTGTCTTTTCCAATTTTAAGTAGTAGAGCAGCTCTGTCAAACGGTAATCATATTTTTGTAAAAAGTAACAGCTTAAGATAACAAGCAAAAAAGTCAAACCTCTGAGAGCAAAAGGTGCGTTGGAAAATTCAAAAAGGATATCAAAATAGCTGTATCCGGATAAGGACATTACGATTTCCACAATTAATAATTGAATGAAAGTATAAAAACCGTAGCCGATACTTGCAATGACCATCGCTGTTTTCAAATTGACTTTCATAAAAATTTTGATAAGAAACTGTAAAAAAATAATTTGTATGGCAACAACAATAGCAACAGGCAAAGCAGCAATATGAAGCAGAGAAGATAACAGACTGATGATGCAAGCAAGTAAAAGCGTCACTTTAGCATATTTATGAAATTTAAATCCGAATAAAGCGAGTGGAAATGCAATAAGACTGCTCCATTCGAATATGGAAACAATAAAATTTAACAGATGACTCATTTTCTAATGGCTCCTTACTGTTCGCTTATCTTTCAATATGAAAAGGGTGAAGCTCCCCGCCTCTATGAAATGATTGGGGGGAGAAATTTCCAATCATATGGAGTAGAGACTCTACCTGATTCCCTGCTGAAACGAGTTTACTTTTTGTAGTTGCTATGTTTGCATTCCGGTATTTTTAACTTAACTTGCGCTCCTTTAGAAGGATGGTTTTGAATCTCGATTGTCCCGTTCATTGCTTCTATAATCGACTTACAAATAGCAAGGCCAATTCCTGACCCGCCATCTTTTGTTGTATAAAATGGGAAAAAGATTTGTTCGAGATATTCGGGCTGTATTCCTTCCCCGCTATCGATAATTTTTACAATAATTGCTTTGTTTTCTTTGTATACTTGAATTTCGATGGTTCCATTATCAGAAACTGCTTCCACCGCATTTTTAATAATATTTATTAATACTCTTTCAAAACGTTCTGTATTTCCATAGACGTAGGCGTGATCTATTAGTGAAGAATGAAAATGAATATTTTTCTCTTTTGATTGTAATTGGTAAAGTGTGACAATTTTTTCAACACAATGTGTCACATCAATAATGGATAGATTATCGTAATGTAGATGAGACTTTGATAAATTCAGGAGTTCTTGAATTAAAGACTCCATTCGTAATGCTTCTTCTCTGATAATTGTAGTGTAATGGGCAACAGTCGGATCTGACTGAATCGTTTTATTTTGCTCAAGAAATTGGGTAAAGCCAATAATAGATGTCAATGGATTTCGAATTTCATGAGCAAAAAAAGCTGCCATTTTTCCAACGGCAACATGATAATCATCAGGTGGTTCATTTCTTTCATTTTGTTTCTCTGAGTTATGTTCTATGGCATTTTTTAAATGCTCCTTGCTTTTTTTCTGCTTCCGCCATTTCCTAAGAACCATTGTTGTACAACTCCCGTATCTGCACTTCTTACTTTCCTATTATACCTTTTTCAGTTGGAAAGGAAATAGGGGAAGTACATTACCGTCTCTTTTACAAAT
>JAGKQJ010000108.1 GCA_017898095.1 Bacillaceae bacterium Marseille-Q3522
CCTTAAACGGATGAAAACGATATACTAATCAATTAAAATAGAATTTTCTTAATAGTAGTATTTTAATTCGAGAATTATGAATATATACATAAAATATGCATTATTTCTTCATGAAATTAAAGAAAAAGATGTTATAGGTTGATAAATATCCAAATTTTATTATATATAAAAAAGTAAAATGTGAACGATTTCACATATTTATTGTACGACTCATCACAATAGAAAGCGCTATCAAATATTAAAATAGAATTGTAAAAAGAAAAACACAAAAGGAGGAAGAAAAGATGAGTGATATAGTAACTACTCTTCCCAAAAAAGAGCAAATGCGATTAGTGAGAAATCCGATTAACATTACATCAGAGATTGGCACTTTGAAAACCGTAATGCTTAAACGTCCTGGGCGAGAGGTTGAAAATTTGATGCCGGAATATTTGCAAAAACTTCTTTTCGACGATATTCCTTATTTGCCAATCATTCAAAAAGAACATGATTTTTTTGCAGAGACATTAAAAAAACGAGGCATAGAAGTCCTATACCTCGAAAAATTAATCGTTGAGTCACTCCATAGTGAGCAACTAAAAAAACAATTTGCAGATGATATTTTACAAGAGAGTCCATCAAATGTCAATGGAGCGAAAGAAACATTACGGGAATATTTGCTAAGCTTTTCCACAACTGAAATGGTAGAAAAGATTATGAGCGGTGTGCAAAAGAAGGATATTGATATCAGCAAGAAAAAGCACCTGTACGAAATGATGCAGGACCATTATCCATTCTATCTTGATCCGATGCCAAATCTGTATTTTACAAGAGATCCTGCAGCATGCATTGGTAATGGCTTGTCCATTAATAAAATGCGTGAGCCTGCCCGGCGCCGCGAGTCTTTATTTATGAACTATATCATCAAGCACCACCCGCGGTTCGCTGATCATAACATTCCGGTTTGGCTGGATAGAAATCATGAATTTTCAATTGAAGGTGGTGACCAATTGATATTAAGTGATGAAGTAATTGCTATAGGTGTATCTTCAAGAACTTCGGCAAAGGCGATTGAAAAATTGGCTCTAAATATTTTTAAAAAGAATAGCCATTTCAAGAAAGTGGTTGCAGTCGAAATACCGGTTTCAAGAGCTTTCATGCACCTTGATACAGTTTTTACAATGGTTGACTATAATAAATTCACTATACACCCTGCTATTCTAGGACCGCATGGAAAGATGAATATTTTCATACTAGAAAAGGGAGAAGAGGATCATTCAGCTAAAATAACCTATCAAAATAATCTTGAAAAAGTATTGAAAGAACTTTTGCATTTGCAAGAACTGATTTTAATCCCTTGCGGTGGCGGAGATGAAATTGCTGCATCACGTGAACAATGGAATGATGGTTCTAATACTTTGGCAATTGCACCAGGTGTTGTTGTCACGTACGATCGGAACTATATTTCTAATGAAGTACTTCGAAGGCATGGAATTGAAGTTATTGAAGTAAAAAGCTCTGAACTTTCCCGGGGGAGAGGAGGTCCGCGCTGTATGAGTATGCCAATTGTTCGGGAAGACCTTCATATAGAATAAAAGAATAAATAATCATAAACAAATATCCGTGTTTTAACAAAGATAAGATTTAAAGGAGAGATCAAAAATGATAGATACAATGACAACATTAAAAGGAAGAAGTTTTCTTTCGGAAAAAGATTTCACGAAGGAAGAATTCACTTTCTTCATTCACTTGGCTTCAAAACTTAAGGAGCAAAAGAAAAATGATATTTCACATCGGTATTTAGAAGGGAAAAACATAGCCCTATTATTTGAAAAACCATCGACCAGGACACGTTGTGCTTTCACAGTTGCCTGCATCGATCTTGGAGCACATCCTGAGTATCTTGGCAAGGACGATATCCAGCTAGGGAAAAAAGAATCCATTGAAGATACTGCAAAAGTATTAGGAAGGTTGTTTGACGGAATTGAATTCCGCGGATTTGCACATGAAAAAGTGCAAATGTTAGCAAAGTACTCTGGTGTTCCTGTATGGAATGGGTTGACCGACCAATGGCATCCTACTCAAACCCTGGCTGATTTTTTAACAGTTCAAGAGAATTTTGGCCACTTGGAAGGAATTAAATTTGTCTATGTCGGCGATGGCAGAAATAATGTAGCAAACAGCCTCTTAGTCGGCGGGGCACTTGTAGGGCTGGACGTGCGAATTTGTTCTCCGGAAAGCTTATTTCCTAAACCTGAAATAGTTAGGAGTGCTGAACAATTAGCAGTTCAATCAGGCGGAAACGTAATGATTACTGACAAGGTAGAAAAAGCCGTATCTGGTGCAGACGTTATTTATAGCGACGTATGGGTGTCTATGGGTGAAGAAGAAAGATTTGCAGAGAGAATTGCACTACTTTCTCCTTATCAGGTAAATATGGACATGATTAATCAAAGTGGAAATGAAGATGTGATTTTCCTCCATTGTCTTCCTTCATTTCATGATTTGGAAACTGAGTATGGGATGCAAGTCTATAACAAGTATGGGTTGAAAGAAATGGAAGTAACGAATGAGGTATTCCACAGCAGGCATTCGAAAGTTTTTGATCAGGCAGAAAATAGAATGCATACTATTAAAGCTGTAATGGCGGCAACGTTAGGTAATATTTAGATATCACAATAACTTTACATGATAGCGGGAGGGAATTTCTCTCCTCTCTACTATCTGAGCTATTGTTTCCAATCAATAAAAAGGAGTGGAAAAGAGATGGCTAATGGAAAGAAGATGGGATTATTTTCATTAATTGCAATTGTAGTAGGTTCGATGATTGGCGGAGGAGCATTCAATCTTGCCACCGATATGGCTGCGAGTGCCTCTGCCGGAGCAATCATAATAGGCTGGCTAATAACTGGTGTTGGAATCATTACCCTTGGACTTTGCTTTCAAAATCTTACAGAAAAGCGACCAGATCTTGAAGGCGGTATCTTCAGCTATGCAACGGAGGGATTTGGAAAATTTATGGGGTTTAACAGTGCATGGGGCTATTGGTTCTCAGCCTGGCTTGGCAATGTTGCCTATGCTACATTATTATTTGCATCACTGGGCTATTTTTTCCCTCAATTTGAGGGAGGTCAAAATATCGCTTCCATATTGGGTGCAAGTATCTTATTATGGTTAGTTCATGCCTTGATCCTTCGGGGGGTCCAATCTGCAGCCCTCGTAAACTTAATTACTACAATAGCAAAATTAGTACCAATATTTTTCTTTATAATCCTAGGAATATTTGCTTTTCATTTTGAAACATTTACTGCTGATTTTTGGGGAACGGGTAACAGTTTTCATTTTAATGAAGTAATGGCACAGGTCAAAAACACAATGCTGGTTACGCTATGGGTATTCATTGGTGTGGAAGGAGCGGTTGTCCTTTCAAGCCGCGCAAAAGACAAAAAGGACGTTGGAAAAGCAACCATAATTGGTCTTTTGGGAACGCTGGCGATTTATATTCTCATCTCAATAATGAGTATCGGTATCATGAGCAGGCCGGAGGTCGCAGCATTGGATAGTCCTTCGTTGGCATATGTGTTTGAAAGCGTCATAGGCAAATGGGGAGCTGCGTTCATAAATCTCGGTTTAATCATATCTGTTCTCGGAGCATGGCTCGGTTGGACAATGCTTGCTTCGGAAATTCCCTATCTTTGCGGAAAAAATGGCTTATTTCCTAAAATATTTGCCAAAGAAAATAAAAATGGAGCACCGGTTCATTCTCTATGGATCACAAATGGGCTTATTCAAATCTTTCTATTAACCTTTTTGTTCACGGAACAAGCCTATAATTTTGCATTTTCATTAGCTTCATCTGCAATTTTAATCCCATATGCGTTCTCAGCCTTTTACCAATTAAAGTACTCTTTGCAGGCGAAGGCGGCTGACCGGACAAAGAATATTATTATTGGAGTTATTGCAAGCGTATACACGATTTGGATGGTATATGCCGCGGGATTAAACTATTTATTGTTGACGATGTTGCTTTATGCACCAGGTATTCTTGTCTTTCGAAGTATTCAAAAAGATTCATCTGCGAAACGGATATTTACTTTTCCAGAAATTGCGACTGCTATAGGTTTCACAGCTCTTGCGATTGTGGCAATTTTTCAACTTGCAACAGGAGGTATTTCTCTTTAATGAAAGGATTTGAATTTTAAAAAAATTACAGATTTCTTAAAAAACATCAAGAGAACTATTTTTGGGAGGTTAAGAAGATGTCAAGGAAAAAAGTCGTTATCGCTTTAGGGGGAAATGCTATTCAATCAGGAGTAGCAACCTCGACAGCGCAGCAGAAAGCTCTGGAAAAAACAGCAGAACAACTTGTAGCTTTTATAGAAGAAGGGATTGATATTATTATTACACACGGGAATGGGCCGCAAGTTGGGAATATCCTGCTTCAACAAAAAGCGGCAGAGTCGATAAATAATCCTGCAATGCCGCTTGATACTTGCGGAGCAATGAGCCAGGGGATGATCGGTTATTGGATGCAAAACGCATTAGATAAAGTTCTTAATAACCGCGGAATAAAAAAGAACATCGTTTCTCTTATAACACGTGTTGTTGTGGATAAAAATGATCCGGCATTTCAAAACCCTGTGAAGCCAATCGGACCTTTCTATAGTGAAGCGGAAGTACGAAGAATGATGTGTAAAACGGGGGATACCTTTAAGGAGGATGCCGGACGGGGCTGGAGAAAGGTAGTTCCATCACCGAAACCTATTAGTATAATTGAACACAAAGTGATAAACGAACTTATAGAGAAAGGTAATATTGTTATCTCTGCTGGAGGCGGCGGAATTCCAGTTATTGAAAAGGATACTGGTTTGGAAGGAGTCGAAGCTGTAATTGACAAAGACTTTGCAAGCGAAAAACTTGCTGATTTAATTAATGCCGATGTTTTGCTATTTCTTACAGCAGTCGACCATGTGTATGTTGACTACAACAAACTAACACAAAAGAAATTAAGGGATGTTACAGTAGCAGAAATAAAAGCACTTTCAGAAAATGGAGAATTCTCAGCAGGAAGTATGCTGCCAAAAGTCGAAGCAGCTGTACATTTTGTAGAGGTAAACCCAGTTCGAAAAGCTATAATCACTACTATAGATCAGGCGTTTAATGCTTTTCAAGGAAATACCGGGACAGTAATATCTATGCACGGTGTCAATGCCTTAGCCTAGTGCTACTCGAATTGAATACTTTCAAATAAAAAGAGACTAAATCAAAAATGGCTTTCCGATGCGGTGTGATTTAGTCTTTTTCTTTATGTTATTCTGCTATAGTACTATTTTACCAATAAAAATTAAATATATTATAGTCATAATATCCTATTGTTGTTATAATAAAGGTAAAGAATTACACATAAAACCCTTCTTTCTTATGGTAATATTATGATATAATTACTGTACCAATAGGTAAATATACCTTGTAAGGAGGATCCTTGATGTATCGTATTTTATTTGTCTGCACAGGCAATACTTGCAGGAGTCCGATGGCGGAAGCCATTTTAAAGCATAAGAAATCAGCGGAAATGGAGGTTCGTTCAGCAGGAATTTTTGTCCAAAACGGTGGACAACTTTCAGAAAATACGAAAAAAGTATTGAAGAACAATGGCATTGATTTTACCCACACTTCCAATTCCATTACGGAAGAGTTACTTGAATGGGCTACACATATTTTAACGATGACAGAGAGCCATAAGCAGACACTAATAACATTTTTCCCGAAAGCAAAAGAGAAAACGTTTACATTAATGGGATTCGTCCGAGATGAAACAAAGAAGGATATTGCTGATCCATATGGGGGAACAATCAAAGATTATGAACAAACTTATGCAGAATTAACGGATGCGATAGGCAAGATGTTGGACGACTTTAAGAAATAGACGTACAGATCAACAAAGGGGGAGCTTGATCATGGAAAAGTCATCATGTAAATTTGGGTTGAGAAAAAAGTTGGTGCTGTTTACGGCAACTTTAGCGGTCATCACTTATACTACAAGTGCATTCTTTATTTATGTTCTTTATCCGCTCATAAAAGAATATTTATTTGGCGGAAAAGTTTTATTTACAACAATTATTTTTTTTCTGGGGATTGTTTGGTCAGGGATTCTCGCATTTATCGCTGCAGGTGTGATTATAAAACCATTGCAAAGATTAGAAAAAGCTGCCTGGAAAATCGCGCATGGAAACTTAAGTGAAGATATCCGTATTTCTAAATCGGATGATGAAATCCGGTTATTAGGTATTGCCTTCAATCATATGGTGTTTAGTTTAAGAGAAATTGTACAAAAAATTGAAGAGAATTTTGCGGAAACGAATAATAAAGTGATGCAGATATCGAAAAAAGTTGCTTTCGCATCAGAAAATACGAAAGCGATTTCATTTACGATCAACGAGATTTCATCAGGAGCCGAGCAATCTTCCTTATCCGTGCAAGAAACAACCGGGTCCATGGAAGAAATGATGCGAATAGCCAGCGAAGTCCGACAAAAAGCGATATCACAAGAACAGGTATCATATGAAATGTTGGGATCATTAGAAAATTCCAATGATGCTATTCGCCGGCTTATCCGAGGGGTAGAAAAACTTGCTGATGAAAACCATCAGTCGCTTGAGATTGTAAAGCGATTAGAAGACAATGCGGGAAAGATCGGGCAAATTATTCAGGTAGTCGGCGATATTGCCAGGCAGACAAATCTGTTAGCTCTAAATGCTTCGATTGAAGCAGCAAGAGCAGGTGAATATGGCAAAGGCTTTGCTGTTGTTGCCGAAGAAGTCCGCCTTTTAGCAGATGAGAGCGAAGACGCGGTGCAAAATATTGCCGGGCTCATTCAGCAAATACAAGCAGAGGTGAAAAATATTGTAATGCAAATAAGAAAACAGACAGAAGATGCCGGCAGTGAAGTGAAGAACGGTGTAAAAGCTGGTGAAATAATGGATGCCATGGGAGAAACGATTAAGAAGATGGCAGCCCAGGTAGTTGATATTTCCCTGTTGGTGCAAAATCAAATGGATAAAGTAAAATATACAACTGCGCAATCAAGCACCGTTGCCGCAATCGCGGAGGAAACTTCTGCCGGTGCCCAGGAAGTCGCCGCATCGACTATCGAACAAAACACGGTAATGGAAAGCATAGAAACCTTATCAAAAAAGCTAACACATGATGCAGAACAATTAAAAAACACCATTTCCCGTTTTTCCGCCGGAAAACTGTTCGGCAGCTGATTTCAGTACATGTTCGGACTCATTAAAAAGAATTCCGGTTGTTAATGCGCATACGAGTAATGAAGAAAATGAAATTACAGCTATAAAAAGGATTTTGCCCGGAGCCAATTTCAGAATACTTAGAACGAAAAGTGATAAAAGAAAATCGGCAAAAGATCGGAAGAATAGAAAAAAGCGGGGAATTTTTTTTCTAATTTATATTTGGATTACTTCTAAATTGAGAAGTGTTATTGGATTTTGGTACTTTCATTTTTAAGTGATATGTGTCACAATAGAAACGAAGGCAATATGTTTTATAGGTCTTTTTTATTGACAGATAAGACAACGCTTTCTTTTTATCATTTTACAATATTTTTGAATTTTAAATAGAGGAAAGAAACATTTTATTTTGGGAGGATTTGAGAATGAAAGTGGCTATTGCATCGGATCACGGCGGGATTCATTTGCGTGAAGACATCAAGAAACTTTTAGATGAAATGGGGATTGAGTACGAGGATTTTGGCTGTTCATGTGCGACCTCAGTTGATTACCCGGATTATGCACTTCCTGTAGCCAAGCGCGTTGCAAACAAAGAATTTGATCGCGGCATTTTAGTTTGTGGTACGGGTATCGGAATGTGTATCGCCGCGAATAAAGTGAAAGGAATCCGTTGTGCACTTGTTCATGATGTTTATAGTGCAAGAATGACGAGAGAACATAATGACAGCAATGTGTTGGCAATGGGTGAAAGAGTGATCGGACCGGGTTTGGCGGTTGAAATTGCCCGTACTTGGCTGACAACGGAATTCCTGGGGGGACGACATCAAAAACGCATTGGAAAAATTAGGGAAATTGAAGAGGCGGAAGAAAAGCATCTTACAATATAGTACGGTTAAACGATGGTTGAAATTAGCGTGTAAATGTAATACGATTTAATCGTTTTTATAGCTTTTATAAATGAGGGAATGAACGATGGAAATCGAAATAGAAAAATGGGAACTGCAACTAAAGACATTACTTCAGGAATTTCAAGATCAGGCAAAGCTGAAACCAAATGATTTGCTGGTAATCGGCTGCAGTACTAGTGAAGTAATTGGCCGGAAAATCGGCACCTCTGGCACAATGAAGGTTGCGGAAATGATTTTCCGCAAGCTGCAGCAGTTTTGCGAAAAAACAAGTGTAAATTTAGCTTTCCAATGTTGTGAACATTTAAATCGTGCTCTTGTCGTTGAACGGAAGGTGGCGGAGGCGAGATCTTTCGAGATCGTTTCTGTTATTCCCGTTCAGCATGCCGGAGGCTCGATGGCAACATATGCATACTCACAGCTGGAAGACCCGGTTGTGGTTGAGTTTGTTAAAGCGGATGCCGGCATTGATATTGGCGACACTTTTATTGGCATGCACCTTAAGCATGTAGCTGTTCCGGTACGAACCAGTGTAAAACAAATCGGGGAAGCCCATGTGACGCTGGCAAGAACAAGACCAAAATTAATTGGCGGGTCACGGGCAGTGTATGTGAATACAGAGACAAATCGGACTTGTGAGTAATTCCGGAAAAGGGAACGATGGAAGTCCAAATGAATGAAAAGTTAAATCGTGTCATCAATATTTCAACTTCGGAGCTCTTGAAAATCCTATTCAAGAGCTTTTTTAGTTGAATTTTTGAAGGTTTTACTATAAGAAACGAATAAGTGAATAATGCGTCCCGTGAGCAGTGTACTGCTTTTCATACTTGAAAGGTAAAGATCTTCACCTCAAGGTGGGAATTTTTATTTAAGTTGAGTAGTGCCCCCACCTGAATTCTCAAGTTTTAAGCTTGCTTTTAGTTTTGCCTTAGAGAAAATATTAAAAAGGTGTAACATTCACAGGAGGTTAAACGTTATTTTTATGTACGTGCAAAGAAAGGGGAGGTGCCGGTGCAGCAAGAGCTTGATGAATTATATCGCCATTATGCGAAACCTCTTTACTTTTATTTGCTGAAATTCTCCGGCTCCCCGCAAATGGCGGAAGATTTGAAGCAAGAGACATTTGTCAGAGCGACGATTTCTTTTTCTGTTCATCATCAGGAGAAAGTCAAAGCATGGCTTTTTAAAGTAGCGAGAAATGCATATTTAGATGAGTGGCGCAAACGGATGAGGAATCAAGAACGTATTATGAATCCTTTTTAGGGCTGCAATTTTTATCGGAACGCTATCAATATTTACAAGAAAATGGCTTTCTGATTTACGGCGCAGTTGTAACGGATCCGGTGAAAGAGCTGCTAAAATTAAAAGATGTTAAAGAAATCCTTGAGCCGAGACTCGGGGATATCGAATATTGGAATTGGGAACAAGGGAATTAATTGGAGTATGTCCATGGTGATGAAATGTCTTATCGGAATGTGAACCGTCAGCCTTCATTGCTGAAAGTAGATCGCCATTTATCCATTAATTCGTGATAAAAAAGTAAACTTCTATCGAAATCACTGTATAAATAATTATCAGATGGAAGAGTAGAAGTGAACGGCACAGATCGTTGGAACACCAGGATCTGCTAAACAGATTACCTTCTTTTAATTCTGAAAACATGATAAAATAAAGCCGGAAGTGTTCGAAATAAGATACGCTAAGGCGGGAGGAAAAAATGAAAAACGTCGCAAATCAAGATAAAGCTGTTTATCAAGCAATCCAGGATGAATTGTCCCGGCAAAGGTCCAAAATTGAATTAATTGCCTCTGAAAACTTTGTAAGCGAGGCAGTAATGGAAGCGCAGGGCTCCGTGTTAACAAATAAATATGCGGAAGGATACCCGGGCAAACGTTACTATGGAGGCTGTGAATATGTAGATGTTGTGGAAGATCTTGCAAGGGAACGGGCAAAACAATTGTTTGCAGCCGAGCATGTCAATGTTCAACCGCATTCTGGCGCCCAGGCAAATATGGCCGTTTATTTTACGATTTTAGAACATGGCGATACGGTACTGGGCATGAATTTATCCCACGGCGGCCATTTAACACATGGCAGCCCGGTAAACTTTAGCGGCATTCAGTACCACTTTGTTGAATACGGAGTCGATAAAGAAACGCAATATATTGATTATGAGGATGTGCTCGAAAAAGCCCGTACACACAAGCCAAAGCTGATTGTTGCCGGAGCGAGTGCATATCCCCGTATCATTGATTTTAAAAAATTCAGAGAAATTGCCGATGAAGTTGGGGCCTACTTAATGGTGGATATGGCGCACATTGCCGGACTTGTAGCAGCAGGACTACATCCGAATCCGGTGCCTTACGCCGATTTCGTGACGACGACAACACATAAAACATTGCGCGGTCCCCGCGGCGGGATGATTTTTTGCAAAGAAGAATTTGCGAAAAAAATTGATAAATCGATTTTTCCGGGCATCCAAGGCGGTCCGCTCATGCATGTTATTGCCGCAAAAGCCGTTTCTTTTGGAGAAGCACTCCAGGACAATTTTAAGGAATATGCTGGTAACATTGTCGCCAATGCGAAAAGACTGGCGGAAGGATTGCAAAAAGAAGGGATTTCCTTAATCTCAGGTGGAACAGATAACCATCTTCTGTTGCTCGATCTCCGTTCTTTGGATATCACGGGAAAAACAGCGGAAAAGGTATTGGATGATATCGGTATCACCGTTAATAAAAATGCGATCCCATTTGATCCGCAAAGCCCATTTATCACGAGCGGTATCCGTGTTGGAACAGCCGCTGTTACTACCCGCGGATTTGGTCTTGAAGAAATGGATGAGATTGCATCGATCATTGGCTTTACATTGAAAAATCATGAAGACAAAGAAGCGCTGCAGAAGGCGGCTCAACGTGTCGAAACGTTAACAGGTAAATTTCCATTATATCCGGAATATTAATCATGAGCCCGGCACAGCAACACTGCCGGGCTTTTCATAATTCTCTATCAACAAATACGAGGAGGTGTTTTCAGTGCAAAAAAATGCTTGATTGCTTCAGCTTTACTGTTTTCTATTTGTTTAGCTACCTGGTTGAAAATGGGTTTTATAAAAAGTTTTCCTGGACATATATAAATACACATGAAACAAGCTGGTTGGGGCCATATTTTTACCGGAAAATTAGAGAGGGGATATGAAGTATTTCTAACAATTTGTTCTCATTATTGCTCTTATGTTTGTTTTTCTGTAAAATTAGACAAAGTGGAGCGTCGAGGTATACATATTTTTTTAGGAGTGATATTCAGTGGCAAAAGTATTTGTTTTTGACCACCCCCTTATTCAACATAAATTAACCTACATTCGCGATAAAAACACAGGAACAAAGGAATTTCGCGAGCTTGTCGATGAAGTGGCGACATTAATGGCGTTTGAAATTACCAGAGACATGCCGTTGGAAGAAGTCGAAATTGAAACCCCGGTCAGCAAGACAAAGTCAAAAGTACTTTCCGGTAAGAAAATTGGGATTATTCCCATTTTACGTGCCGGTATCGGAATGGTTGACGGTGTCTTGAAATTAATCCCGGCGGCAAAGGTCGGTCATGTCGGACTTTACCGTGATCCGGAAACGTTAAAGCCGGTTGAATACTATGTGAAATTTCCAAGCGATATCGAAGAACGTGATTTCATCATCGTTGATCCAATGCTGGCAACAGGGGGATCTGCAATTGAAGCAATTAATTCCTTAAAAAAACGCGGCGGCAAACACATTAAATTTATGTGCTTAATTGCAGCGCCTGAAGGGGTCAAAGCCGTTACGGAAGCACATCCGGATGTCGATATTTACATCGCCTCGCTCGATGAAAAATTAAACGACCATGGTTATATCGTCCCAGGTCTTGGTGATGCGGGTGACCGTTTGTTTGGGACAAAGTAATTCTTAAGAGAAGGTTCAAAATGCCGCCAATTGAAAAGCGGTGAAGCTTTTCGTTGGTTTGTTGACTTTATCGCAGATTAAGGGGCAGTAATACCCCCGCCTCAAAAATGGAGCTGTAAACAATCGTTTTAGGCGGGGGAAAACTGCCCCTAAAAGCCCGATTGGTGAATCGAGTAGGAGGAGGCTTTTAGCCTCCGACCTCTCACACCACCGTGCGTACGGTTCCGTACACGGCGGTTCAATCTTTTAAGTATCTCTATTCGATACCATCTTGTTCTGTCATTTCCGTGTTGG
>JAGKQJ010000109.1 GCA_017898095.1 Bacillaceae bacterium Marseille-Q3522
GTATTGGAGTATGATTGACACAAGCGTATTTTCCCGCGCGGCGATAAGCGCTGCATTTTAAATATTTCCATTCTGTTCGGCTGCCATCTTTCTTTTTTTTATAACTTTGTAGAATAATCATATTTGAGCCGCATTCTGAGCATTTTAGGAGGCCTCGAAAGTCATTCCATGGAGTTATTTTTGTCTTTTTATTTGGAACATCTTTGCTGTTTGCCTTCTCCCATTCTTGCATTGATATGATAGCTGGATGATGATTTTCGTAAATAATCCATTTTTCACGAGGATTTTTAATTTGTTTTTTTCGTCCGTTAACTTTTATTTTTGCATAACGATTGTGAACAAAAACTCCCACATAAACAACATTTTGAATAATTCTTTGAACAGTTGTCACTTGCCATATGTCTTTTCTTCTTGGCTTGTATACATTTCCTTTAGCTAATTGTTCATTTAACAGCTTGGTTATCGTTTTAAAGCCGAAACCATCTTCATTGTACCATCTGAAAATTTGCCGGACTGTAGGAGCTTCTTTTTCGTTTATGATTAATTTTTTATTTTCAGTTGTGTAACCAAAGGGGATTGGTCCTATGTGTTCTCCCCTTCTTAATTTTGCTGACAAAGCTGCGGATATTGAAACTGATAATGTTTTTGGATACTGTGCTGCAAACATAGAAAACATCTCAAATTTCATATCGTTTTTCCCTTCATATAGGGAATCAAATCCCTCTTCAATCGTTACAAGCCGAACACCATGCGCTATTAATGTGTCTTTTATTTCAAGTGCATCCCTCATATCTCTTGCGAGCCGGTGAATAGATTTAAAAATTACCATCTTTATATCCCTGTGTCTGGCTTTCCTTAAAATAAGTTGCATAGCAGATCTTTTTAAAAATTCTGTTCCACTGATTCCGTCATCTTTTACAACAGCTTTATCATTCCATTCAAAATTATTTTTTTCTATCCAATTTCTGCATATATCAATTTGATTTTCAATTGAGCTTACTTGTTCATCTTTGTCACTTGAAACGCGTCCATAAATTAAATATGGATATTCGTTGTATGTAATCAACTTTTTTTCATTCGAGTTAAATAGCATGTTTTTCCCTCCGAAGTTTGCAAACGGTATATTTTAAATGTATGTAATTGCTTATACATTATAAACAAATGCGTTCTCTAATATTTTACTTTTTACACTTTCCTCCATACGACAATTTCTCTTGATATGATTTACACGATATTTGCAAATCTCCTCAGAAATAGAAAAGGAATTCGCCATATCACCAATAAGGGTTGGGCTGCTCCAGTCGATATATTTGAGCATATGATAAGGAATTGCGGCATAACGAATAAAATGACAAGCGTCTCGTTCTTGCAGCTCCCTGAAGGCTTCAGTCATTCCTTTGTACTGGAAGCCTTCATGCCTTATAACGTGGCATAGTTCGTGAAAAAATACTTCCCGTTTTTTTTTAGCTGACAATTTATTGTTAATATTAATTAATTTAAAATTACCGATCACACGGGAATAAGAGCGTTTACTCGAAAATAACAAGTAAATGTTTAACTTTTTTGCAATAGTTTGAATACAAATATCTTCCGGCTTATTAATCCCCATCTTGATGAATAACTTAGATACCCATTCATCAAGGGAAAAGGGTCTATAGTAATAGTACAAAAGTTTCACCTCTCAAAAACATTATACAAACATATGTTTGTTTTTTCAATAAAAAAAAGATAAGTAATTAATTTACCTATCTTTCGTTTCAATATTCGTTTATTTCCGTTTCTTTTTCATCCAAGGAATAACTTCTCTGTTAAACCAGTTTATATCTTTTGTTTCCATTCCCCGGGGAGCTTCAGCTAATGCTGGAAGAGTAAAGGTTGAAGTAGTAATAAATTCACTGAACACGCAGCCATAATTTTTTTTAGCAGCATCCAATTCTCTTATTTTTTCAACAGTTATTTGCCTTTTTGAATGTATGTAATGTTTTATTTGTACTGCTGTTTTTCCGTTCTTAGGATGATAGTAAGTAAGATCAACTCCGCCATCTGCACCTGATTTTGTCTCATTCACCCTATATCCTTTAGATTTATAATAAAGGTAACAAAGCCTTTCTAATTCTCTTGCTGAGATATCCTTTAAATCTAAATTTAAAATATCCGTATCGCTCAACAGGCGATTATATGGGATTCTGGGATGAGATTTTTTCTTAAGATTTTTATTATTTCCTGATTTGTAATTGTATTTTCTTTTTTTTGTTGGGGTAAGAGAAACAACTGTTATAACAAATAAAGAAGGAGCAAATAGCATAATAAAAAAAGTAAAAATATTTAGAGAATACTTGTACCAAATGTAAAAACTAAGAATAAAAATACCAGAATTTAATAAACCAATCAGCTTTTTTTTATCAGATTTACTCATTTTTTCCTCTCCTGCTCTGCCTTCCATTTTACATATTCAATATGTCTTTTTATGTCCTCTATCTCTTCGTCTGTTAACCCTTCCATATCGAAAAAAAACAAGTTCCCTGTACTTTCTTCTTTTTTCTCCTTACCAGTTAATAAGAAATCAAGTGACACATTAAAAAATTCTGCAAATTTTTCTATGATTTCAAAAGAAGGCTCTCGTTCGTTTCTTTCATACATACCGATCGCACTTTTGCTAATATTCATTTTTTTGGCTAATTCTTCTTGTTTTAATTTTTTTGAATTCCTTAGTGTTTTCAACCTTTCTCCAAACGATCCCATAAGATCACCTCACTCAATAGAATCATAATACAAACTGTGTGATTAAAGAAATAAAAAACACAAAAAGTGTTTACAAACTACAATATGTGTTTTATAATAAAAACATCTTAGAACACAATATGTGATTTTTAGTAGGGGGGGTAATGATGAACAAAAACAAAATTGCTAAAAAATTAATCAAGTTACGCAAAAATAGGACACGTGAAGAAGTAGCAAATAACTTAAAAATAAGTGTTAGTGCCCTTCAAATGTATGAATGTGGTAAACGTGTTCCAAAAGATGAAATAAAAATTCGAATTGCATCTTTTTATGGATTAACAGTACAAGAAATTTTTTTTGATTAATAAAAACACAAATTGTGTTTTTTTACAAGGTTAGTCCAACTGTCCCACTCGCATAAAAATAACACGAGGTGATGATACATGGATAAAAAGAAAAAGAAATCTCCTCTTTATGTTGGAAAAGAAGTATATGGATCGATTCCCAAAGAAGAAGCTTTCAGAAAAGCATTCGAACCATACTTTTCCAAGAACAAAGAATTTATCACAAGAAGGATTTCTTAACTAGTCTATAACGGCTAGAACTTTTTTGCCGCTTTAATAGACAAGCACAATTCTATTCTATCAGAAAGGAGTATTCAGTATTGCCAAAAATTCCGACTCATTTATAAAAAGATCGCTATTGGGCTTCGCTCATTCATATGTTCCAAAATAATTCCAAGCTAAAAGAAGTTTTTACCACAAAATATTTTGATTTTAAAGATGAAATTGTGAAAGTCCAGTTTCTGAAAAGGGAAAGTGCCGCGTGATCGCACTCAGAAAAAATTATGCTTTGGAGGGATTTCGTCATGAATGCAAGAAATTGGTTTTTATCAACTGAACAAGGCTATACTTTCGAATTCACATATAAAAGCAATGAAAATATTGTGATTCGTGTCATTGCGTCAAACAAAAGGGAAGCATGGAGAAAACTTGTCTCAATCAAGTAAAGGGGAGGTGAAAACATGAATGTATTACAGGAAAAATCAGTCATGATGGAAAACATCGGAAAGACAATAAATTATCTATATGACGCAATCCAAGCGGGAGATTTCGTTTCTGCAAAGTTAGAATTGGGTGAACTCCGTTACGCTGTAAATAAAATGGAGGAGTTAAAGCGCAGAACAGAAAAACACCTGGAGCTTTTAAATCTTGTAAGTGATTTACAACGAAAAGGTTTAAACATAGGCTTTGCCAAAAAGCGTCTCAATTATGAGAGAAATGCTGCAAAAAATACAAAAAAAGCAGCAAGCGCCAGCCTGCTGCAAAAGAAAGAAATCTTAAATTAATTAATAACATGCTCAATTGTAGCAAATAAAAGCAAGAAAGGAAAGAGCCGATGCTTGCAGAAAAAAATATAGAAACAGTCGATTTAGTTCGGCTGTTTCCATCAAATGAAATAAAAATAATTAAGCTACTAGGATACTCTTCCTTTAACAAAACACATGAATATGAAAAGAGATATAAAGCAGCAAAACGCCCCATTATGAAAGGGTGGCAGCAGTTGGACAAGCCAGGTCTAACAAGTCAGGAAGCAGCCAATTGGATTAGTCAAGGTGGCTGGACGGGACTTGTTATTCCAAAAGGTCATATTGTTGTTGACATTGACGATAAACAGGAAGGCGAGCTGCTTTTTAAAGCTTTATCGAAAGATCAATTATCCTTTCACGCAATTAAAACCGTTAGAGGATACCAATTTATTTTTAAAGACAACGGGAAAATAAAAACGCAGGATGCAATTTGTCTTATGGCTTGCGGGTGTATAGGAGACTATCGCATCCAAGAGCGAGGGCAAATTGTCCTTCCAAGTGTAAATACGAAAGGCCGCGAATGGATAAAAATCCATGATGGCGAGCTTTCTGAAATGCCAATTTATTTTGAGCGCTTGAAAAAGCTCAATAAAGAGAACAGACCTTTCCCGGCACCTTTGAGCGAAGGTGGGCGGAATGATGCGCTTTATAAACATTCTTGCCGGCTTGTTGAAATGGGATATTCAGGGGAAGAAATACACGAGATTACTAGTTTCATTAATCAATATTTATTTATTCCGCCATTAGAACATAGGGAGTACATAACAACCCTAAAAAGTGCGCTAAAAAAGCAGCCCAGTGGGAAGGATTATGGTTCTCCACCAACTGCGCCACCTGTTCAAAATTCCGCAGAATACCCGGAGAAAAAATTCAATCTAACGGAAATGGGAAACGCGGAACGTTTGGTATATCGGAACGGTCAAAATTTGCGTTTCTGCATGGAATTTGAAGAATGGCTGATATGGAACGGAAACACGTGGGTTGAAGATAAGAAAAAGAAAATTGAACGAATAGCCATTAAAACTTTTCGTGAGATGTATCTTGAAGCGAGTAGAGAAGAAGATATGTCAAGGAGGAATGAGCTAGTGAAATGGGCACAATCCAGTGAAAAAAGCTCCACATTCTTAAATAGTATTGCTCGTGCAGAAGCAATGCTGCCGATCAGCCAAGATGAGTTAAATAAAGACAAATTTAAGTTGAATTGTCTCAATGGTGTTATTGATCTCCGCACAGGTGAACTTATCAATCACGACAGAAAATTATTGATGACTAAAAATACTAACGTTCGTTATGATCTTGATGCAAAATGCCCGACATGGATAAAGTTTCTTGAAAGCATTATGAAAGACGAAAAAGGAAACGTAAAACAAGAATTAATAGTCTTTTTACAAAAAGCAATCGGTTATACATTAACAGGTGATACAAGTGAACAAGTGACATTTTTCCTTTGGGGAACAGGAAGAAACGGAAAATCTACGTTTATTAATATTGTCAAAGACATGTTAGGCGATTATGGAAAGCAAACAAATAGCGACACTTTTACATCAAAAATGAATGATAACGGAATAAACAATGATATCGCTAGATTGCATGGTTCCCGTTTTGTTTCAGCTGTTGAATCGGAAGATGGCCAGAAGCTTTCGGAAGCTTTGATAAAGCAGTTAACAGGCGGTGAGCCTATCACAGCAAGGTTTTTACGTAAAGAATACTTTGAATTTGTTCCTGAATTTAAAATATTTTTCACAACGAACCACAAACCGATTGTAAAAGGCGATGATGAAGGAATTTGGCGCCGGATTAGGCTTATCCCCTTTACTTTCACTATCCCAAAAGATGAAGTGGACAAGCAGCTTCCTGAAAAACTACGAAACGAGATTCCAGGTATTTTACGCTGGGCGGTTGAAGGATGCTTAAAATGGCAGCAGGAGGGCTTAGGAGAACCGGAAGAAGTCAAAAATGCTACAGATGAATACAAAGAGGAAATGGACTTACTATCAAACTTTTTAGAAGAATGCTGCGTTACGCTCCCGGATGCAAAAGTACCTGTTAGTGAAATTCACAAAGTATATATGAAATGGGCGGAAGTAAATGGAGAATATCCAATGAAACAACGTGCATTTAGCAGCAGATTGCAGATGAGAGGATTTTCTAAACGAAAGTCTACTGGAAACAAAACATTCTTTTTTGGGATTGGACTATTAGCTGATTATAAGGACAAGTTACCTAATAGTTACCCAGTTACCAAAAGTGACGCATTTTCTAGTATCCCCCCCTATAGAGAAAAAAATGAGATAAACCTAGAAAACAGGTCACTATCGGTAACTTTCGATACAAAAAGTAACTCAAGGGTAATAGAGGAGGAGATTTAATGATAAATCAACTCCTCAATGCAATGTATCACTTAAATATAAAAATAAAAGAAAAGAACAATAGAATTAAGCTTATTTATGACCCTGGACTAATTGATGAAAATCTGAAAGCACAAATAAAGAAACATAAAGCGGAAATTATTCGACTATTGAAAGAAAACGAAGCTGCTATACAAATAGGATTCCTTGTCTATGCGCAAGGACAATTATTGGAGTATAGGTACGGAAGGGGAGCATATCTCTTCATAGAACGCCATTTTAACGGTTTAGCGACAGTTTGGAGGGAAAACTACCGAGAAGGCGAACAAAGGGCATACAAGGTCAAAATAATGGCAAAAAACGTTTCTTTTGAAAGAGCGTTTGAACAAGCAGCAGGATTCGTTAATTGGCTTCAAAAGCAGCGGAAAAGAGCGGGGTGAGACAGTGACAATAGGTAAGCTTAGAAAGTGGTTGTACCGTATTGCAAGGATTTTGGGAGATATAAATGCTATTAAGCGCGGGACTATTTTGCGGAGATTGAAAAACCGGTTAATCGGAAAGATCACTGGGAGATCTTTTAAATAAACGGAAGGAGAAAAAAAGTGGAAACTAACAATCTTGTATATCAAAAAGATTCTAACATTGTAACGGATTCACTGACAATTGCGGAAGTGTTTGAAAAAAGGCACGACAAGGTATTACGTGACATTAAAAACCTGTCATGTTCAAAAGAATTTAAAATGCTCAATTTTGGAGAGTCAACTTATGTTAATAAGCAGGGAAGAAAAATGCCCTGCTACGTTATAAAAGAAAATGGCTTTTACATCTTGGCTATGGGCTACACCGGGGAAAAAGCAATGCAGTTCAAAGAGCGATACATTAATGAATTTCAACGGATGCGCTCGATTTTGGAGAGTCAAAAAAAGCAGCAGTTTTTACTTGGAGAAAGTCAAACGTCAATTTTGTCAAAACAGCAAAAGGAAATCCAGATTGCTGTACATGATAGGATTCTATCATTATATCCAAATGTGCGTGATAGTGGCCGGCGGAAGTATTATGCAAAAATATATCAGCAATTAAAAGCAAAATTTAAAGTAGATTCATATCGGGATTTACAAGCAGCTGATTTCGAAAAAGCCTTGTTATTTATAAAAGAACGGGACTCCCCAAAGTTGGCGGGTGGGATAAAAAAATAGGTAATTAGTGGAAAAAATGAAAGTGTCAATTAGTCAAAATAGGTTAATTTAGTTCTTGTTAGCTTGTTTTGGCTAAGTAGACACATACGGCGCAGTGAGGAGGAAAACAGTTGGCCAAGATTTTAGACGCATGCTGTGGTAGTAGAATGTTTTGGTTTGATAAGCAGCATGAAGAAGTAGTTTATATGGATAACCGACAATTAAGTGATACGTTGTGCGATGGCAGAAAGTTAGAAGTAAGGCCCGATCTAATAGCAGACTTTAGAAACATGCCATTTGAGGATAATTCATTTTATTTAGTTGTTTTTGACCCACCACATTTATTAAAAGCTGGGGATGATTCATGGTTGGCCAAAAAATACGGTAAGCTTGGCCGAGATTGGCAGACTGATATTGCACAAGGTTTTAACGAGTGCATGAGAGTTCTTAAACCGAATGGAACACTTATTTTCAAATGGAATGAGGACCAAATTAAATTGAAGGACGTTTTAAAATGTTTTGGCAAAAAGCCTTTATTCGGAAATAAACGAAGTAAAACCCACTGGTTAGTATTTATGAAAGACTGATGCACAGTTCTACCAAACTGCTTACTAAAAGAAACATACTTTTCTCACTCCCCATTTTTGGAGAGTGGAAGCAAGAAAGGAACTTGCTTAATGGCAAAACACAAATTGAAAATACATCCTCAATATTTCATAGAAGTTTTATCTGGAAAGAAAAGTTTTGAGATTAGAAAAAATGATCGAAATTTTAAAGTCGGAGATACTTTGCTTTTACAAGAATTTGAACCCGATTCTAATTCGTATACGGGAAGGATTGCAGAAAGAAAAATAACTTATATCACTGACTTTGCCCAGAAGGGAAATTATGTGGTAATGGCAATTGTATGAAAGGAGGAAAAAAATATGAAAATCCGTTTACATGGTACGCTGAAAGAAGTCGAAAAAGCAGCTGAAAAGCTTAAAAATCTGTTTCAGGTAGTTTCTATTTCATCTCCATACAAAGATCGTGGGGAGAGCGAATTATATCGGGTATATGTTGAGGTGAGAATGTGGGATATTTAAGTCAGGTACGAGCCGGAGGGAAGCAATACATTTATTTAACCGAATATTGTGGAAATCAAGAATTCACTACCAAAACAGAGAAACATATTTTCAGCTTTGGAAATAGCAGAATTGCACTATTAAAAATGAAACGCTGGTATAGAAAATTTGATAATGAATTTCCAGAAGATCTTGTAAAACGCGGATATAGCAAAAATGACTTAAAAAACTGGATTGAAACATTAGAAACAGGAGTAACAAAAAACGGGAGAAAATTCAAGGTAAAAAAAGAAAAAGGTGCGGTTTATAAATATATATAATATATATTAAATTTTGCACGACAATTTTTTAAGATGGCAGCTGTAACAATGTATATTTTATCAAATTTATTGAATATATTTCCGATTCTATGGCAGGGATAAAAATTTCACCTGCTTTTTTCTATATATCCCAAAATTTTTTTTGGGATATGAGAACATATGAAGTTTGTGTATAGTCAAAACAAGGAGTGATGATATGTATGAGCAAGAAAATCAAACAACGGATACGCAAGCTGTTGATTCCGAAAATGCTGAAACGGAAGCGAATAACTCTACCACTTCAGTAAACTTTTCAGATGTACAGACTGTAACTGTTATTCAAACTCCAAAAGGGCAAATTAACGTTGTTCATGAGATCACACTTGGCGACGTAATTATTTCCACTCTATTATTTGTAATGATACTTTTTATTGTTTTAGGGCGATTTATTAGGGGGTAACAGCATGTATGAGGTATTGAATTTCACGCCGAAAGATATTTTCATTACTTACATTGTAGTGATCGGCAGCTGTACACTTTTTTATCCCCTTGTACGAGTTATCATGAAAGCAATAGGAGTGGGGGGATACAAATGGAAATAGGCGGTTTAGTGGCATTCGCTTTTCAAATTGTTTTCGGGAATCCAGATGTCATGGTTTTGATTTTAAGTGCTGCTCTATTTTTCTCTATTGCTTTAGTATCCCAAAAAGTCTATGAAGAATTGAGAGGGGAGTGATGCCAAATCAGCGGTCTTGGAAGTGTATTCGATTGGGATTTTTTCTGGGGCGTTTTTGGCTTTATTTTTAGAATAATAGCTCCTTTCGTTCTTATTGTGGTTGCAATTATAGCAGTAGGACTTCTTATTAAATACGTAATTGCAGCTGTAAAGGCGGCCAGATGATGCCGGAATATCAATCTTTTTTAAGCGGTCAAAATTTAATTGATTTTTGGAACCAAGTGAAATGGTTATTATTCTTCGTCGCACCGATCGTCTTGATATTTTTTGCAGTAGATATTATACAGATTTTAGTTCGAGTCATTAAAGGGCAAATTCTTGATGAATCTGTAAAGAGTAAAAGAGATGATGAAGACGACGATTATGACATTTATCGGTATTAACCTAGTTTTTACTAGATTAAATAAAAAATTTATTTCAGGAGGTATGTAAATTATGTCTATTGATTTTACTGGTATAACTTTACCTTTTAGCGTTACTGATCTTCTTTCTTCTTCTATGGGACTAATTGGGCTGCTTGCCGGATTTATTTTACTCGGAATTGCCGTAGCATTCACACCGAGACTTATTAGTCTTATTAAAAATGCAGCAGGACGCGGAAAAAGTAATTCATAAGGAAAAAGGTGGACGAATCCACCTGTTGGGAGGTTAAGCAATGGAGCCAGAACCGGCGACACCTATTATTGATTTTGGAGGTATAACTTTACCTTTTAGCGTTACCGATCTTCTTTCTTCTTCTATGGGACTAATTGGATTGCTTGCTGGTTTTATTTTGCTAGGTATTGCCGTAGCGTTTACACCGCGTTTAATCAGTCTTATTAAAGGAGCAACAGGACACGGAAAGAGTAAATCTTAAAAAAAGGTGGATTCGTCCACCTTTTTTTAAAAGTGAAAGTGTGGTGTAAATCAATTAATTAATGAAATGGAATAGAATTTTTTTCGTACTACTGACATTATTAATATTTATACCAACAACAGCACTTGCTGGAATTTCACGAGACGTATATCCCGTTCAACAATCCGATTTCTACCAAAAAAAATATTCATCACAACTATATATAAAACCGACAGTTACAAAAGTAGTTTTCACTCAATATTCATCTGGAACTCCGACAGAAGAAACAAAAATCGGTGTGATCGAGTGGAATGTAAAGCCTAATTCGTACATTTGGATTGATCAAACATGTAAAGGGTATCTTTCTTTTCAATACTACAACGATGCTGGTGAGCGAGTCGAAATGCACAGTAGAGGGCTAACAAACGAGTATCTTAATAAAGGTACGTGTAACGCATCTGATTTTGTAAAGCCAAGTGATTGGAACGATGAGGAAGGTCGATATGCCGGAGATACATACGGGGGAACACAACCAAAACTGACGAATCCTGACCCAGACAATCCGGATGGCAGCGGTGGAACAGGTGAGACTGGATATATTCCACCGGGTTCTGGTGACGGAGGAGATGGAGGAGACGGCTCCGGAGATGATGGAGGCGGTGGAAGTGGGGGAAGTTGTGACAATTGCTCTGTCTTTGAATGCCCAAGCTGGGATGAGTACATGGGAGGTTTGGAAGATATAAAAAATGCTATTCCTCCGCCACCTAACTGGGATGAAGTCGCCGGTAAGTTTAGAGATACGATTGTCCCGGGTTTAATAAATGATTTAGGCGATCTTCTTGGCAGTTCGCCGGCACCGCCTACAGCACCGCCACAACCGGGTGGTGTAGATGACAGAGGGATAAATGACAATCGTCCAGATATGCCCGATGTCCCGGGCTTAGGTGATGCGGGTTTTAGTTCAGGAGATATAAAAAATGATGCTCCTATCATATCTGAGAGAGGGGATCCAACTGGCGGTTTTAATTTGGGCACAAGCCCTCTTGATTCAATTCCGGAAGCTCCGGAAAATCCTGTTCCCGGTGACGATGCGGGAGAATGGGGACAAAACAAGCCGGATGACGGAGAAAATAATTTTCCTGAACCTCCAGCAGATTCAGGAGATGTCGATATAGGAAATCCTCCAACGCCTGGGGAAAATGAAGATACTCCACCTAACCCCGGTGATGATTCCGGTTCAGCTCCAGTTCCGGGAGATGATGCCGGAGTACCGCCTACGACTGGCGATGATGGGGAAGCGTGGATGCGAGACTATAAACCAAGTCCAGATGACCGGGACGGGTCAGGAGAAGTAATACCAATAGATGGAGATACCGGGGGGTGATACTTTGAAAAAAATTGTTTTACTTGCATTCTTTTTGTTTGGATTTTTATTTCTTGAACCTTTTGGGTTTGAGAGAGTTTTTGCGTATCAGGGAGGGTTACTTGAAGGTGAAATTTTCAGTGGGAATATTTCAAATCCATCATTTATGACAGATGGTGATTTGAGTAGTAATGCTACTGTAGTATATGCAAGTGGAACTAAATATTCATATGCTATACATGAATTTGAAGTTCCAGTAAATCTAGAAGGATTTTATTTTAACTATAGCAATACTTTTTTTGATGTCTCTTTTTATGATGTTAATAACACTATAATTTATCATGAGCGTATAGGGCCTGGAATTGAAATGTCTGGTTATCATCCTCTTTCTTTAGAAAATGTTAAGAAAATAG
>JAGKQJ010000010.1 GCA_017898095.1 Bacillaceae bacterium Marseille-Q3522
GTATAACCGCGAGATTATTGGCTATAGTTCGGGACCAAATAAAGATGCCCAATTAGTCTACCGTGCCTTCTCTACCGTAAAAAGCGATCTAAGCAGCCTTGAATTATTCCATACAGATCGAGGCAATAGTTTAAGAACAAGCTCATTGACCAGGCACTGGAAACGTTTCATATCGGACGCTCATTGAGTCACAAAAGGTACTCTCTGTAAATCCGTTTAACAACCTCAGCACCCACTGGGTCAATCACTAGTTGCTTATTTTCATCTTTGGTATATCCAAGGAAACGCTTGCGATTGACTTGGACTTCACCTTGCTGATAGCGATACTGAATACCTAGCTTAACGTTCTGGCTTAAGGATTGGCTTTCCTGTTGGGCAAGGGATGCCATAATGGTCAGCAGGACGTCACCCTTAGAATCCATGGTGTTGATATTCTCTTTCTCGAAAAACACAGCAATGTTTTTATCCTTTAACTGACGGATGTATTTAAGGTATTCCATCGTGTTTCTGGCAAATCGGCTAATGGATTTTGTGATGATCATGTCAATATTGCCTGCCATACACTCTTCAATCATGCGATTGAAATCATTACGCTTTTTTGTATTTGTACCTGTGATGCCGTCATCTGCAAAAATCCCTGCCAATTCCCATTCCTTGTTCTTCTTAATATAATTTGTATAATGCTCAATCTGAATTTCATAACTTGAAGCTTGCTCCTTACTATCCGTTGAAACGCGACAGTAAGCAGCCACTCGTATTTTTGGTTTGCTTTCACTATTTTTATTTTTCCCAACACGTTTAATTGCCGGAATCACTGTTACATTCCTACTTACCGCCACTTGTTACACCTCACTTTCTATCAAACTGTAGGCATATTCTTCCTGCTTATATGGGGCCGTCATATTTTTGCACCAGTGGTTTTGCTTTGAACTTTACAGGATAATCCGTTTTCGGCACATCTTTAGGTTCCAGTATCCTTCCGAGCTTTTCTGCTCGTTTTCGTTTTTCTACCCCGGCTTTTTCAAAGTGCTCCTCATCAATAATTGGAGGGTAAAATTCATCGCCAAGGTATTGCTGGTTCTGTAACATCTTCCCTGCAGTGGCTTGATCCCAGCTTTTTTAGCAGTATCCTTCAAAGAAAGGCCTGCCAAATAACCTAAAAATAATTCTTTTCCTGCTCTGCTGCTATATCATCCATAACAGCCTTTCCATCATCAATTCTATATCTATAGGGTGTGTGACCCATCTAATTCACCAACCTTTCCTTCAATGTGATTCCACATTTTAATTCAAATCCGACTTCCTCTCGTGAAAAGACAATAATCTTCTCTACGTAATTTTCAAACAGCTCATCCTCATAGGCTGTAAGCATTTTCGACTTAGTGGCAAACTTAAGGAGACCATCAACTTCCTCTACTTTTGCAAAATTACCTTTGACGGAACGAGTAAGTTGATCCTTTTCGGCAAGAAGCCTTTCTCTTTCTGCTACCAGTGAATTCTTTTCTTTATTAAACAGAGCAGGTTCCAGATATCCTTTGGTCATTAAGCCCATCAGCATCTGGCTCTGCTCCATGTTGTTTTCAATCTTAGTTTCCAACTCTTCAATTCTACGAAAACTCGCTGCATTATTCTGGTTACGTAACCCATCCAAAAGTGGTCTTAATATGAACTTCTGACCGAAAATGAGCTTATTCATCATCGTAACAATTATTACAAGTAGACATTAGGAAATTAAAAACATTTCTTAAGAAAGAAAAATGGAGTGATTATAATGGAAGAAATCTTAAAGCAAATACTTGGTGAACTTCAAAAAGTTAATAATCGACTTGATAGTTTAGAGTAAGGTCAAGAAAGACTTCAAACAGGACAAGACCAGTTGAAAGATAACCTTATCAATGGACTTGGACCATACTTTGAACAAATTGAGAAACATATCGATGCAAAAACAGATGAACTTAAAGATACATTTGAAGACTAGCAGCGGGTTATTGATACATTAGCATCTCGTTCTATTAAGCACGAAAGTTAAAAATGACCGTTTTCCCACATCTGTCACATGTTGCTTCACAATTTCTTCTAGGGCATCTTCCTATTGTTGTTGTGAAAAAGTTGGAATGGTATGAATAATGATGCGTATGAATAATTCGGTACCTAGCACCTGAACTTTACAACCTTCGCTTTTTCAACGAATATGCTCTATTTTTATTGCTACCGTGTGCCTCAAGCAATCCGAGTGAAACTAAACTTGATAAATGTTTACGGACAGTTGGTGCTGACTTTCCAATAATCTTAGTTGATACTGCAGTGTTAATACTTTCGTGGTCAACTAAATACTTTTTAAGCAACAAATAGACTTGTGTCTCAACGCCAGTCATTCCTTCTGACAATTCCTCATCAATTTCATGGTTTACTTTATCGCTCGGATTATCGATCATTTTATAAGCAATAAGTGTTTCAAGAATAATATCCAACATAAACTCGATAAATTCACTAGAATCGTTTGCCCTATCTGCTTTTGCTAAAGCATCATAGTAAGCTTGTTGGTTTTCATAAATGATTGTCTCAATCGGTATCCAAGCAAATATTGGGTTCCAATTAGCTAAGATAACAGTTTGCCACAATCGTCCCATTCTTCCGTTACCATCTTCAAATGGGTGAATGGTTTCAATTTCATAATGGAATACGCAGCTTTTAATGATTTCAGGTGTGTCATCACTTGCACCCCAATTAAATAAATCATCCATCAAGTTTCCAATAAATTGAGGACGTGCTCCCATGTGGACAACGTTACCAGCACCATCAAAGATACCAACATCCTTGTGACGATATTGTCCAGACTCGTTAACGATTCCAGTTGTCAGCAAGCCATGAGCTTTTAAGAAGTCACTTTGTTTGTATGGATTCAAGGTTAAGATTTCTTCGTAAGCGTCATATGCATTTTTAACTTCTCGAATTTCTTTAGGATTTCCAAGGACACGTTTCCCGTCAATAATGTCCGTAATTTGTTCAACCGTCAAGCTATTATTCTCTATTGCTAAAGAAGAATGAATCGACTTAATGCGATTTTCTTTTCTTAATTTTAAATTTCGATCAGCTTGAAACTCCAGATTACCAATAGCTTTAGATATTTCAACGATCTTATTAAGCATGTTATTGTTAATTGAAAATGGTGGTTTCATCAGCTTTCTCCTCACTTTGTAACTACCATTATACAACATTCCAAAATTTATCGCTCGTTTTTCAAGCGATAAAACGAGCGATAAACGAAAAATATAAGCGATAAATGGTTCGAACATACGCGTGAAGTTCATCTGCTATCGCTTCCCACGTTAGACCGTGAATGTAATGTTAGGATAATGTTAAGCTCTCATCTATATTTGGAAGCTCGTCAATGACGACACCCATTTGTTCTTTCAAGTCCATGAACTTATCAATTTGCTGGTTAATGTATTCTTCCATAATCCGAATCTTCTCAAGAATTCGGACGAAGTAGAATTCTGTCTGCTGGTTACCACTTGGAATTCGTTCTTCATAAAAAAACGGTTTGGTCGAGTAGAAAGTAGCCTTTCCTCCATCAGAATTACTCGACTTCAACGGTACTACGCTCCCATCTGACTTCCTATCAAGCATTTAAACCCTTTAATTTTAATGCTTCAAGCGTTATTTTTTCAGCGTCAGTAACACAACACACTCCACATGCCCCGTCTGCGGAAACATATCGACTGGCTGAATATATTGCACCTGAAAGCTTGCCGATAGAACATTAATGTCCTTTGCCAGGGTGGATGGGTTGCAGGATACATATATGATTTTTTCAGGACGGACTTTTAATATCGTCCTTAACAATTGCTGGTCGAGTCCTGTCCGTGGCGGATCGACAATGATGATATCCGGTTTCCAGCCTTGTTTTACCCATTTTGGCAGCAGTTCTTCCGCTTTGCCGGTTCCGTATTTTGCGTGTGTGATGCCGTGGCGGGCTGCGTTCTTTTTCGCATCTGCGATCGATTCGGGAATAATATCCATGCCACGGATTTCGCCTGCCTGATCCGCAAGCCACAAACCGATGGTGCCGACTCCGCAATAAGCATCAACGACTTTTTCTTTCCCTGTTAACGCCGCGGCCTTTTTGACTTCGTTATATAAGTGTACGGTTTGCGAAGGATTTAATTGAAAAAAAGTCCGTGCTGAGAGCTCGAAGGAGAAATCGCCGAGTGTGTCTTCGATATATGCTTGTCCGGCAAGCGGCATTGTTTCCTCTCCAAAAACAAGTGAGGTTTTTTCTCCATTTATGTTTTGCATGATTGATTTGACTTCCGGCAGTTGTTTTTTAATGTTTTCAATGAGTGCTTCTTTATTCGGTAATTTTTTCGTTGACGTAATAAGGACGATTTGTAATTCTTTTGTTTCGATTCCGACACGTGTAACAATCGTGCGGACAATGCCTTTTTTCTTTCGTTCGTTGAAGATAGGAATTTGCAGTTCCTGTAAAATCTTTCTCACCGTCCTGGTGGCACGATTCGTCATGTTATACTGGACGGCACAATGTTCGATTGGTACGAGCTGATGGGAATTGCTGCCGTATAAGCCGGCTAAAATTTTGCCATCCTGCTGTTTGACTTGAAATTGACTTTTATTACGGTAATTCCACGGGTTGTCCATGCCGATTGTTTCTTTTATTTCAAGCTTGTTGATCTCCAGGTTTGTATACCGCTCCAGCGCCTGGATGACAATATCCCGCTTTTCCTTTAATTGCTGGTCATAGCGTAAATGCTGGAGCTGGCAGCCGCCACATGCTTCATAGACCGGACAAAGTGGTTCAATGCGAAAAGGAGATTTTTTTCTGATCTTTTTTATTTTTCCTACAATAAAGTTTTTCGAAACCTTCGTAGCCACTGCAGTGATTTCTTCCCCGGGAAGTGCACCTGGTACAAAGACAACTTTTCTTTTAAAAAAGCCTACTCCTTCACCGTTGATCCCGAGCCTTTTAATTGTCAAAGGAAATGTCTGCTGTTCATTGCTCATGTTACATTTGTCACTCCGTTATTTTTTTCGATACTTCGCCAAAGATATAGGGACGCGTAACTGCGGTACGGTTTCCAATCCTGCTGCCATGCTTCCATTTCTTCAGGAGTCGGTTTGCGGTCTAATTGATAGATTTTTTTCAATGCGTTTTGTAAGCCGATATCCGCTGCGGGAAAAAGATCTTTTCTTCCCAGCCCGAACAGTAAAAAATTTTGCACCGTCCACGGACCGACTCCGCGCAGTTTGATCAGCTTTTCTGTAATTTCCTCCGCTGATTTTTCCGCCAGCGCATAAAGATCAAGCCTTCCTTCCGCTATTTCCCGGGCAATGCCGATCACATATTCTGCTTTTCTTCCGCTGAATTGAAGCTCCCGCAGCTCCTCAACTGATAAAGCAGTTACTTTTTCCGGCTGCGGATAGAACCAGGCATCATCAATTGTAAAGCCGAATGTTCTTACAAACCGCTCCGTCAGCTTGTAGGCAAAAGCAAGATTAAGTTGTTGATGAATAATACATTTGAGCAGACAATTGTAAGGATCGAAATCGAGAATTAATGGCGTCCCGTAATGAATGGCAAAAAGATCTTTCAGTTTTGTTTGTAGAAAATGCTTATGGATCGGCAGCAGTGATTCCTGCCATTGAAAAATTGCAGTTAATTTCGCGAAGATTTTTTCATTGAAAGGTTCAATCAAAAAAGCCGGTTTTTCTGTTGTGCCAACAGCTGTTACGGTTGCTGCCACAGGATTTCCGTCGATTATTAACGGCACCTTTATTGTTCGCTTTTGTAAATTCACTTTATGTAATGGATCCAACATTAGCCGGTTTAGTACCTGGTCAAAATGATATGGACCTTTTATCGAAATTTTCTCCATTTTTCACCTCAAACCCTTTTTTACGATGATAACGTTCTGTGAGCAACTCCATAATATCATTTTTGTTTCTTCAACTTTTGGTTATTATATTGACTTAAATTTATGCGAACTACCCTAAATATTGGGTATTTTATTTGTAATCGTTATGATTATTTTAACTGTTGCAATGAAAAATAGCAAAAAAGCGGGTTTGACGGAATGTTTTCATCAGGAAGCGAACCCCGGGCTTTTTTGCTATTTTTATGTGTTTTGAATACATTTTACTCAAATATTCGCATTCACTTCAGCAGCTTGTTTTTCCTCATCCTTTACCAGTTTTGCATCATAGAATTTGATGAATGGGAAGTAAATCAAGAATGCCACTATTGCACAGAGAATCGCTAATATAACAGCTTTCCAATCCCCTGCAGTTCCGATAAATGCCCCAAGTCCTATTGGAGTTGGCCAGGGTATTTGCGCAATGATTGGACGGACGATTTCCAACTTAATGGCAAAATAAGCAATAGATGCTGCTGTGATTGGTGCTAAGAAAAATGGCATCGCCATATACGGGTTATACACGATCGGCATGCCGAAGATAATTGGTTCATTGATATTGAATAATCCAGGAACGATCGATGCACGGCCTAAAATTTTCAACTGATTTGATTTGGCAAGAAATGCAATGAATAGTGTCAAACCTAACGTGGCCCCGGAACCGCCGATTACCACGTATAAGTTATTAAATTCACCGGCAAAAGGGATGATTGCGCCATCCATATTTGCCTGCAAGTTTGCTAAACCAATTGGTACCAAGAAGGAACTGATGATACTGGCACCGTGGATACCGACAATCCATAGCGCATGCATCAAGAAGTAAATCACACAGACTCCTAACCAACTATTCGCCAAATTCGTGACAAAACCGAATGGAATCGCTATCATTTTGAAAATGTCTGTCCCTAGACCAACCAGGATCCCGTTAATAATCAATACAACAAAAGCGATAACGAATGCCGGGATCAATGCCGTAAATGAACGGGATACACCCGGCGGCACAGTATCCGGCATTTTAATGACCCAGTTACGTTTTACACATAAGCAATAAAGTTTAACTGCGATGACAGCCATAATGATGGCGGTAAAGATCCCTGTTGTTCCTAATCGTTCAATCGTAGCTCCCATACGAAAACCATTGATGACTTTTTCCGTATCTGTAATGGAGTTTACCAACGTCATTTTGCCATCTTCAAACAATAGTTCCGGAATACACAGAAAGAAGGCAAACATGGAAAGTAACGCACCGTTTAGCGGATTGACGTTGAGTTTTGATTCGGTTGCTTCGATTTTGGTTAATTCATAGCCTATCACCAATCCGAAGTAAAGAGCCAAAATTCCCATCGTAGATGTATTTGCCAACATGTACAGGTCACTGAAGCGATAAAAAGTATCATTGAAGAATCCTTCTAAAGACGGAAATGTCAGCGGCAAGATGTTGAATACTAAAAACATCGAACCGACGATGCTGAACGGGATACTGGCCATCCCGGCAGCCATTACTGCTCTGACAATTTTCAACTGAGAAATTTTGGTCATCGGGTTCATTAAATACTTTTCTAATAATGCAAATCCCTTATTCATGTTTTCGCTCCCTTTCAAATGTGTAATGTTTTTTCATATTGTTTGATTCTTTCATAGTGCCGATCTTGATCATGGACAATCGCATGCAATCTTCTCAAGATGATCAAACAAAGGAAACTGCCAGCTAATAAAACGATAGAAAGTAACTGAATTGCTTCTTTTGTATTTGCCATAAATGGAAATAGTTCAGAGAAAATTGGCAAAAAGACCATTGGCAACATTACAAGATTGACAGCCAATTGGAACCGATAATACCACTTGGTAACTGGTGTATCGTTTGTATGGCTACTATACAGTTTCACTTGTTCAGCCACTACTAATACTAAAAATACAAGTAAGATAAGCGGAATAAATGCCAACTTCGTTTGAGCCAGCAGTAAAAATAAAAACCAGTATAGATTTGTAAAGAAAAATCCTGCAGTTAGATAACGAACAAGCAAATATCGATTAAAATACATATTTTTTAGGCTAGCTCTTTGCCGGTTGCGTTCCAACTCTTCTTTTTCGGTGTCTGTCATTTTTGTTCATTCCTTTCGCTTCGCTCAAGGTAAGTATTTTTTTCAGACTTATCCCCCCTTTCAATGGAGGTATTACTCAATTTCTTTGATATAAATGTTTCATTTCAATGGCGATTTCGCGTAACGTCATGGTGGTCATCAAATGATCCTGCGCATGGACCATGATAATCTCCATCTCGATCTTTTCACCGCTGGCATAGTCTTGTAGTAATTGAGTTTGCGATTTATGGGCTAAAAGCAATGCTTGATTAGCTTCATCCAGCTTTTTATCAGCCTCGTCAAAATTACCCTCCCGCATATATTTAAACGCTTCATGTACCATCGTCCGCGCGGAACCGCTGTGAAGGATGATCTCAAACGCAACTTCTTGTAAATTTTTATCCATGCTGAAACCTCATTTCTTACATCAACTTAATAAAACTTTCGCGAAATCCCTTAAAGTTTTTCTCACTTAGAATCTCTTTTTGGATTTCCGGCAGATCGATCAAATCAACGATGGCTTTCGTGATAGCGGTGATCTCTTCGTTTTCAAAATAAGAAGGCGATAGCAGAAAAACGAGTTTGATCTCGGGAAAATCTTGATCCCAATATAATCCGCAGGGAATGATCCCCACAGCGAACTTCGTTTGATAGCCCACAGGCAATGCCGGATGGGGAACCGCGATCGTATCACTAAAAACGACAGAGCTCATCATTTGTCTTTGCTTGATTTGTTCTTTCATTTGTTCTTCATAGTTTTCCGCTTCGTTTTCACTTAATAATGAAAGTAAAGCATCGATCACTTCCGTTTTTGTCTTTTTACCTGCAAAAATTTTAAAGAAGTTTTTCTTGATATGCCGGTCAAACAGTTGCTCTTTTTGTACGAGTGAAATGGCTGTTTTTGTTGACGGCATATGCGGACGTCCTTTTTTCGTGTAATGATCAAGATATCTTCTAACCTGCGAAATATCCTGCTCATTCAAAAAGACACTTACATGTAAAACAGGTATTCCAAATACGACAGTCGATAAATCGATAGAGGAGATGATTAAATCAATATTGGCTAAACTTTGATGATTGATTTCATAGTACCCTTGTACATCCGCTATATTTAGATGTTTTCCAAATTCTTTGATCACTCTGTTTTTCAATAATTGTGCACTTCCGCAACCGGTAGCACAAATAATCAGTACCTGTAACTTGCGGCGATCATTGTATTTTTCAAGTGCTGCCATCATGTGGAGTGCCAGATACGTCCATTCATGATCATCCACCGTGTATTTGGCCAATGTCGGCATTTTTCCCAGATAATATTTTGTTAATTGAAAAACATCGGCATATTCTCTTATGATCTCTTTTACTAAAGGGTTTTCCAGATGAATCCCTTGCTTCAAACGAACCAGCAAAGGTTTCAAATGATCCAAAAGACCATTTCTAAGTGGATAATCCTCCGTAACCGGGTAACCCGTATCTTCTTCCATTTCTTTCAAAACTGTAAGTAATTCATTCTCCAACAGGTGATGGGTCAGCGTACGATCTTCCTGTTGATGATTGGATTTCGCCATCAAATGGAGTGTCAAATAAGAAACTTCCTCAGGGGGAATTTTTACATTAGCGATCACCTCGATCCGTTGAAGGATCTTTTTCGCCACTGAATATTCAAGCTGATCAATCAGTTCTTGTTCTACATCCAAATTACTTAACTCACATCCATTTTTGATTCGTTTGATACTTAATGCCAGATGCAACACTAAGTTTTGAATGATAAAATCGGATAATTTAATTTTTGCCTCACGACATTCATCTAAAATAATGATCGTGATCTCTTCAAAACTGACATCTTTAAAATAGCGGCTATTCCCCATGTACTTTTGGATAGAATTGTTGAAAGCATTTCCAAAAAAGTAATTCATGATGAAGTGACGTTTATCCCGTTCATTGCCATCGATCCAGACGCCTTTATTGGCACGGCTCTCCACAATTAACCCATAAGGTTGTAAAAGATGCTTGATCTCCGAAAAATCTTTTGTTAATGTGGAACGGCTCACATATAAATGATCTTTTAAATCATCCAATAAAAGGGTTTCGTCTTCCAACAACAACTTGTTCAAAATATAATTTTGCCGATCCGCCGTTTCTTCTGTCGTCACTTGATCATCTTCATAGATTTTCGTGACTTCCCTTTGATTCAAAAACAAATCAAAGGCAAGTTGTTGAGAAATTTTCAGCTGGAACCCGTAACCCTGTTTTGAAATGATCTCGCCGCCATTTTCGCGGATCGTCTCTTTCATTCTTTGAAGATAGGAACGTACGGTACGGTCAGATAAGGATAAGGCTGAAGCAAGTTCTTGACTGGTGACAAAACAATTTTTATTCGCCACAAGAATATGAAGTAATTCCCGTTCTTTTTGTTTCATCCTTATCCCTCTTTTCTTACAAATGATCTGTGATTAATTTCGCCATCTTTTCGATCCCTGTTGGTATTGGAACATAGGCTTGAAATGGAATACTTACGACCGGTTTTCCAACTTCAGCGCCGATTGCTATGAACTGATCGAGATACATCTTCGTTTGCGGACTGATCAAGAAAAGATCAAAATCACTGTTGCGGATCATTTTTTCTCCTTCCGTTGCAGGCACCGCGTCCACTTCAATATCCTGTCCTTTTTGCTTAAATAATTCGGTCGTTCTTTTCGCCATCATCGAAGATGACATGCCGGCCGCACAAATGATTAATGCTTTTTTCATCTTCTCATCACTCCCTTCCCTCAAGATATAGCACATCATAATTGAGCGGTACCTCAAGAATTTTTTTTCAGACTTGTTCTCACTAAACATTCATTGTAATATTTCACCATTTGAAGCAATTACTTGTTTGTACCATTCAAAAGAGTCCTTCTTGCTACGCTCCAAAGTTCCTTCTCCCGCATTGTTTTTATCGACATAAATAAAGCCGTATCGTTTGTCCATTTCGCCGGTACCAGCCGACACAAGATCGATACACCCCCATGGAGTATAGCCCATCAGATCCACTCCATCTTCGATCACGGCTTTTTTCATTTGTTCAATGTGTGCCCGCAAGTAATCGATCCGGTATGGATCGTGGATCGAACCATCCGCTTCAACTTTGTCGCAGGCTCCAAAGCCATTTTCAACGATAAATAACGGCAAATGATACATATCCGTAAACCAATTCAAAGAGTAGCGCAATCCTTCGGGATCAATTTGCCAACCCCAATCGGAAGCTTTTACATATTCATTTCGTACTAAATCACGGCTTTCAACATACCCATAATCATCGTTGCCTTCATTATGTTGAATGGCAAATGACATATAGTAACTAAAACCGATATAGTCGGCACAACCTTGTTTCAAGTCCTCTTCGTCTTCACGCGTGAAATCGATCTTAAAGCCTTTTCTCTCCCAATCATGTAAAATATGGTTTGGATAAAAGCCATGCACATGAACATTTGCAAAATAATAACGTTTTTCCATTGCTTTTTGCGCCATCAACACATCACTTGGTTTACATGTTTTCGGATAGATTGGTACCATCGCAATCATGCAACCGATTTGGAAATCGGGATTGATTTCATGACCGATTTTTACCACTCTGGCGCTGGCCACTAACTCATAATGAGCTGCCTGGTACATGATCTCTTCGCGATTTTCTCCTTCACGATAATAAATTCCTGAATTGGTAAAGGGAGCGAAATCTTCTGCAAAATTCGTCTGATTATTGATTTCATTGAAGGTCATCCAATATTTCACTTTGACTTTGTATCGTTTGAAACAAACGGTGGCAAAGCGTTCAAAAAATTCGATCAGTTTCCGATTTCGAAAACCGCCATACTCTGTTACCAAGTGATAAGGCAATTCGAAATGGGAGAGTGTTACCACTGGCTCAATACCATACTGCAAACATTCGTCAAATAAATCATCGTAAAATTTCAATCCTTCTTCATTTGGTTCAAGTTCATCACCCTTTGGAAAAATCCGTGTCCAAGCAATCGATGTCCGAAAACACTTAAAGCCCATTTCAGCAAACAAGGCAATATCTTCTTTATAACGATGATAAAAGTCGATCGCTCCATGATTCGGATAATTTTTACCTGGGATAATACCTTCGGTGATTTCACGGGGATGATCTTTTGAACCAGCTGTCATCACGTCGGCAACACTGATTCCTTTGCCTCCTTCTTGCCAAGCGCCTTCCAACTGATGAGCGGCTACCGCCCCACCCCATAAAAAGTCTGAGGGTAATCTATTTTTCATGTTCATTCCTCCTCGTTTCTACAACTTTCTTTTACAACTTCAGTATAGAATTATAGCGCTTACATTTCCAACGGCGTTTTTTCCGTATCACTACGGAAATATTTTAAATGATAGAATTAGCTTAAAGTCTCTCTTTATTTGAACACTTATTAGAATGGATCACCCATTCTCCCTCTCCATCATGAAAAGAAAAAAGCTGCTCCGGCTCTTGGCGGAAGCCACGAGTCAGAGCAGCTTTTTTCTTTATCGGGACTACTGTATAAATGGTATAGAATGGTTCAACCCCATAAAGGTCATAATTACATCTCTACCACGAAAAATAGTTGAGAAAACGAAGTAATGAACACAATATATTGTGGTATTGCATAACTATTAATAATATCCACGCTTTTAGGGACTAACTAAAGAATCCAATCTGCTATTATGTTATCCATGGAAATTACCAGTTCTTGCATTAACAACTACATAGGGAATATCAGTCCCATCTTTCTTTACATACACTTGGTATAGATTATCTTGCAAAAGTTCATATTTACTAACCTTTTCACCATATGCTTTTAATAAGTCTGCTTCAAACATCTCTTTCCAATTCACTGAAACCGGTGCATTTTCCGTTAAATATTTTGCGAAACTTTCAATGTCGTCTGCTTTGCCGCTGGCGGAAATATACTGCTGGTAAACGGCTTCTATATTTACTTGATCTAAGAATGTGCTGCTCCATTTCAATTTACCCGCCTCAGGTTTGTCATTTTGTCCATGGATAATATACTCTTTCGTTTCTGATACAATTGCCTTTTCATCAAGCGTATCCGTCGTGCTTTCTGTAGAGTTTGAAGGTTTATCTGCTGCCGTTTGATTTATTTGCGTGCCGCCAGGCGTTGAATCAGAATTTGACGAATTGTTTTTCTGTTCTGAACCGGCAGTTTGAGATGAGCTATCCGGCTCGGTAATAGGTTTCGCCGCACATCCAACAGAGATGCTTACTAATATGGTGATTAAAAGTACTGTTACTGTTACGTCAACCCCATGTTTTCTCTTTTTGCCGTCAAACATACGAATAATGCGCTGTTTCATCACTCAATTACCTCCAAAAAAATATGTAGTATAAGTATGGGTTTTTCTGAATAGTTGAAGCCGCAATAGGAGGGTTTTTACGTTCCAGGTCAACTGTCATGTTGACACAGTGCGATGATTCGCTGACATGCTCACCATACGGCTCGCTGGAATAGAAGTGGGTAATCCCTCTATCACCAACCATTGTCAAAATATACTCGTTTTGAATGCTTTTAATTTCATCGGAATAACCTGTGTCTTCAGGACCGCACCACCCCTTCACCACTTCAACGGGTAAATTTGCATATATTTTTTCCATCCATACCGCACGAACATCTAGAGGAATGGCTGTGGAACTGGGTGCATCATAAATAAGAATGATCAGTTTATCCATTTCTTTTAATGCTGTATCGATCACAAATTGATGACCGGAGTGAAGAATAGAGTATTTGCCGAGAAACAGACCTATTTTCGTTGCTTTATCATTCATGGCCGGCACCTCTTTTCCACATGATCCAGCCGTATATGCTGTTGATAAGATACGCAACCTACATGATCAATATTGCAATAAAAAATAGCAAAGGAGCACAGCTTTTTCAACCCTTTATTACTTATTTTAACATGGAAATTCCCCAAGAAAAATACAAAAATCCCGCACACTCGCACGGGATCAATATTATTTTTATTAGTAAAGCATCGGATTTTTAAACTCTCTTTTAAGAACAAGTTCGTCAAGGCTTTTAAATGTGTAGCCGCGTTTTTTTAAATCCTGAATCGCTTTTTGCAATGCTTCTGCATTGTCTTTTGAAACAGTATGCAAAAGCAGAATTGCCCCTGGATGGATTTGTTTCATAATTTGGTCGTAGGCGTATTTCCAGCCTTTTTGCTGATCAATCTTCCAATCGATAAATGCCAGTGACCACAGAACATGTATATAGCCTTCGTCCTGGGCAAGTGCTAAAGTGCGCTCGCTTAAGATCCCCCGGGGCGGCCGTAAATAAGCCATTGATTGTTGACCGGTTAATTTTTCCGTTGCCGTACGGACTTTTTCCAGTTCCTTTGAGAGCTTTTCATCACTTACTTTCGTTAAATCAGGATGACTCCATGAGTGGTTACCGACGATATGGCCTTCATCCGCCATTCGCTTTACCAATTCAGGTGCCGATTTTACATAATGGCCTGTTACAAAAAATGTCGCAGAGACTTTTTCTTGCTTTAAGACATCTAAAATTTTTCCAGTGTATCCATTTTCATATCCGTTATCAAACGTTAAATAAATCGTTTTCTCGTTTGTTTCTTCTTTATAAAAAGCACCATATTTATTTAATAAGCTGTCTAATTCTTCGCCTGCCTCTGCCGGTATCTCATCCTTCGCTTTTTTTATTCCCCAATGAATCGGCTCGTTGGAAACATGGGCATTTACAATTGCCGCAGACGAAAATAGCGACAGGAAAAGAAAAACAAGACAGTGGCGATACGTAATTTTCATTTGCGATTCCCTCTTTTTTTTGCTTAAGTTTGCTTATATTATTTGCATTTCAGAGGGAATCATACTTTTTTATTTTTCACTTACCTTGATATATGTCCCCGTTTTCCTGATTTATGTCCCCATTTTGAAGTTTTATGTCCACTTTTCCATGATTTTTGTCCCCATTTTGTGAGTTTGTGTCCTCATTCCTCTTTTCATTTCCTCATCTCGTGATTTATGTCCTCATTCCTCTGATTTATGTCCCTATTTTGAAGTTTTATGTCCACTTTTCCATGATTTTTGTCCCCATTTTGTGAGTTTGTGTCCTCATTCCTCTTTTCATTTCCTCATCTCGTGATTTATGTCCTCATTCTGAAGATTTATGTTTCCTATTCTCTAATTAATGTGCCCATTTCCCTGATTTTTGTACCCTTCTTGCAAATTTATGTACCATTCCTGTTCACTTGCTCATCCTTTAGATTATGATCTTTGTTTCTAATATTGACGTTTATGTTCCGGTTTTGAGGATTTATGTCCCCGCCTCCATTTCCTAAGCGCCTGTTGTTACAAAAAAAAATAAAAGCCTTCCGAAATAATCGTCAGGCTTCTGTCAAGTCCTATTTTTAAATTCACTACATTTTGCTTCGATATCATCCAAAATGTCCATTAAATGATCGATATCTGCTACCGTTAATACTGTTGGATCGATAGCTTCCAGTACTTTATATAGTGTCTGGAGGCGCTGCTCCAAAAAATCAATTTGTCTGTTTTTATCGACAATCGGTCGTCCCAAAAACGATCTCTCCTTTCAATTACTTATTTATCCTACCGAAAAATTACCGTATAGGCAAATGTATATTTGCAAAGAAAAGCAGATCGTTTTTGAGTTATCACCTTATTTATCTTGGGATCTCTGTGGCCATGAAGCCGAATGAAACGTGGTCCTGTACCGGAATCCAGGCGCCGATTCCTTGTGATGTTACATTTTTGACGATAATTTTTTTCTTATTTCCTTTGAGCATTAAATAAACTTCCCCGTATGTGACCTTGCCTTTTTCATTTACGGCCGGTGCGTAACCGTATAAGTAACCGACTCTGTTTACCGGTATATTATATAATTGATCTTTTTTCGTTCCCGCTCCGATCACTGTTTCAAATGACAGCGGCAGTTGCGAGTTTTCCGTTGCCTTTAAGAGCATCATTTTTTTTACGTCTTCTGCATTGGCGATTTTTGCGGTTAAACCGCCTTTAATCGTTTTTTGCGCTTCTTGTACATAATGAATCTGGTAAGGATTGTTGCCGCCGCGATTGTCGAAATAATTTGTATTAATTTTTTGATATTCCCAATTTGGAGCTGTTTCTGTTGACTGATAATTTAGCGGCCATTGCCCTAAATAAATAACTGCCTTATACCAAAATGCAAACGGGGTGCCATTCACAGTTGTTTCATTTAACATGCGAATTAAGTCAGGATTTTCAATTTTTACTTTTGAAGTTTTCAGTAATTCTTCCGTTAACTCACTGGGCTGAAGCGTCGGCATATCTTGGATTGGATTCGGATACGTATTCTCTTTTGTAATATTCAATACAGAATTTGGTACATTCTGTGTTACTTCCTTTTTTATTTCTTTCTTTTCCTGATCTTTTGCCGCATTTGCCAATGGTAAACAGAACAGCATCGTCAGAAGGATTATCACAGAAAAAATAAATTTTTTTTTCAAATTATAGACACTCCTTTCATGGATTGCTTTTTTCTTCTGATATGATTATATTTTTTCGCAGATATGGCAGATTATCCATCGTTTTAAAATAAGTTTTTTCCATTGCCAAATTAGAACATACACGTTACCATCATTTCGTATCCCAGAAAAAATTGAGGTAATGATCAAATGAAAAATAAACAGCTGCTTTTTTGGATTTTAATAAGTATTGTTGCAATATCCGGGTTTAGCCAGGGGATGCTTTTGCCGTTGATTTCCATCATTTTTGAAAACGACGGTCTTTCTTCCAGTTTAAATGGTTTCCATGCTACCGGACTTTATCTCGGGATTTTATTGATTTCCCCATTTATGGAATACCCGCTGCAAAAATATGGATTTAAGCCTGTTATTATGGCCGGCGTGCTCATTGTGATTGTCTCCTTAGCAAGTTTTCCATTATGGAAATCATTCTTGTTTTGGTTCTTCCTTCGTCTGTTGGTTGGGATTGGCGATCATGCCCTTCATTTTGGTACGCAAACATGGATCACTTCTTTTTCAGCAGAAAAAAAACGGGGAAGGAATATTTCGATTTATGGTCTTTTTTTCAGCCTTGGCTTTGCCATCGGTCCGTTAATGACACCGATCGTACATATAAATGAATCCTTGCCATTTATCATTTCAAGTATTTTATGTTTTCTTTCATGGCTTTTTTTATTATTGTTAAAAAATGAATTTCCTGATCAAACAGATGTTGAAGTGCAATCCTTTACAGAAACCCTTTCCCGTTTTAAACATTCCGTTAAATACAGCTGGGTAGCACTGTTGCCGCCATTGGGATACGGTTTTCTCGAAACCTCGTTAAACGGAGTTTTACCAGTATACGGATTAAGAATCGGCTACAATGTAAGCAATATTTCTTTCTTATTAACATCATTTTCGATCGGTGCAATACTTTTTCAATTGCCACTCGGAATTTTAAGTGACAAATTTGGCAGGAGAAAAATATTATTAATAGTGTTATTTTCAGGCTTTTTGACCTTTTCATCAGCAAGTTATTTAGAGGCGCATTTTACAGCATTAATTTTAACGATGGTGCTATCAGGAATGCTGGTCGGTTCTACTTTTTCTCTTGGAATAAGCTACATGGCGGATATGACACCAAAGAAATTACTTCCTACAGGTAATTTGCTGTGCGGAATTGCTTTTAGTGTCGGCAGTCTTATAGGTCCTTTTATTGGCGGGGTTTTCATTGATTATTTTTCATCCGTCAGTTATTTTTCAATCATCAGTATCGTACTTATTTTAATTTTTCTAACCATCGTTGTTTACGGAAAAAAGAAGTCCATTTCTCCACTTTCTAATTAAAACAATTATGTCTTTAAAATTATTATAAAAAACTCAATTTAATCTATTGTTCTTTCCTTTAATAAGTGATATGATACTTCTAAAGCTGATATATCTAGATATTTATTACTTCGCTGTCATTTTTCAATGGCAGCTTTCGTGCATTAATAAGGTGATGAGTGTGATTATTATTCTCAATTAGATGAGTGAAGTGATAATTTATAAGGAGGAATTGAAAATGGAAGTGGAGAGTAAAGCACAAGTTTTATCAAATAGTAAAGAAGAATCGTCGATTCGTTTTTTTGAAAAACTTTCTCCTTATATGGAGATTATCGCAGCTGTAATTTGCGGTCTATTGATATTGACCGGCTGGTTATTAAGCAAATTTGACGCATCTTCCCTTTCGATTGCCGCTTACGTTCTTTCCTTTGTCATTGGCGGTTATGCAAAAGCGAAGGAAGGCATTGAGAAGACGATTGAAGAAAAAAAATTAAACGTTGAAATGCTTATGTTGCTTGCGGCAATTGGATCCAGTATTATTGGTTACTGGAGTGAGGGAGCAATTCTGATTTTTATTTTTGCAATGAGTGGCGCGTTAGAAACGTATACGATGAATCGAAGCCATAAAGAAATTTCCTCCTTAATGAGTCTGCAGCCTGAAGAAGCAATCGTGATTGAAAATGGGGAAGAGAAACGGGTTCCCGTTTCGCAATTGCGTATCGGCGACATTATGCTCGTAAAACCAGGGGAACGTGTTCCGTCCGATGGAAATATTTTAACAGGCCGGACCAGTCTTGATGAGGCTGCAATAACAGGGGAATCCATCCCGGTAACGAAAGAAATTGGGGATGAGATATTTGCCGGTACGGTCAATGTGACAGGATCAATTACTGTAGAAATAACGAAAAAAACTACCGATACACTTTTTCAAAAAATTATTGAACTTGTTCAATCTGCAAAAAGTGAAAAATCTCCTTCGCAATTATTTATTGAGCATTTTGAAGGGATGTATGTAAATATTGTTTTGATCGTCGTCGGATTTATGATGTTTCTGCCCCACTTTCTGCTTGGCTGGGGTTGGATGGAAACTTTCTACCGGGCAATGATCTTATTAGTTGTAGCTTCCCCGTGTGCTTTGGTTGCATCGATTATGCCGGCAACATTATCAGCAATTTCCAATGGGGCAAGACAAGGAATTCTTTTTAAAGGTGGCGTACATCTGGAAAATTTAAGTTATATCAAAGCGATTGCGTTTGATAAAACAGGGACATTAACGAAAGGAAAACCACAAGTTACGGATATTGTTTGCAATAATCGGCAGGAGGAAGCGACTATCCTTTTACTTACTGCATCGATTGAAAATCATTCAACGCATCCATTGGCGCAAGCTATAGTCCAACATGTAAAAACCAAACTGGATGCCGGACTATTGCAACTTGATGGTGTCGAAAATAACTCCGGTTTAGGTGTTAAGGCAGTGGTGAATGGGGATGAATGGAAAATTGGCAATGCGGATTTTGTCGGTAAAACTAACGCCCTTTCCTTTGAAAATGGGATTAGCATAAAATTAGCAAATGAAGGAAAAACAATTGCTTATGTTGCAAAAAACGGTGAAATTGCCGCGGTTATTGCCTTGAAAGATATCGTTCGCAGTGAAACGAAAGACGCGATTCAAAACTTAACAGAAAAAGGCATCTATACCGTCATGCTTACGGGAGACAGTCAAATTACAGCAAAAGCGATTGCAAGTGAAAGTAATGTGTCTGATTATATTGCCGAGTGTCTTCCAGCATATAAAGCTGACCATATAAAAGAGTTGAAGGAGAAGTATGGAAATGTTGCGATGGTTGGCGACGGTATTAATGATGCACCGGCATTGGCAACTGCTGATGTAGGAATTGCAATGGGGGAAGGAACAGATGTTGCTCTTGAAACAGCTGATATTGTATTAATGAAAAATAACTTGCCAAGAATTTCTGAAGCGATCACGCTTTCAAAGCGAATGAATAGAATTATCAAACAAAATGTTGTTTTTTCCATTTCCGTTATTGCATTGTTAATTTGCACTAATTTTCTGCAGTTTCTTGACCTCCCTTACGGTGTCATAGGTCATGAAGGCAGCACAATATTGGTTATTTTAAACAGCCTGCGTCTATTAAGGTAGACACTATTAGACAGGAGGGTGTCCGATAAAAATGGGCACCCTCTTTTCCATGCAGTTCTAACGTTATTTTTTAGAAATGGGAGGTGCGACTGTTTTCTCGCAAGTTTCCTCTAAATTTAACCTCTTCATCCGCACTCCGTTTCTAGTGATAACCATTTTGTCCATTGGCAGATCCGGATGTTTTATGCTTAGGGCTTTTCTTCCCTTTTTGCTTCGTATTTCCGCCCCTTTTTGCTTGCTTTGCCACGTTTAAGTCCTCCTGCTTATTTTTGCAGCCTATGTGAATTTTTTTTACTGCAATATGCATTAATTTCTCCGCCGATGATGACGATGATACCTGTTAAATAGAACCAAATCATTAAAATAATAATGACTCCGATGCTGCCGTAGGTTGCGGAGTAATTGTTAAAGTTACTTACATAAAACGAAAATGCATAAGAAACAACGATCCAGCCAAACGCTGAAAATAGTGCTCCGGGAATCACACAAACCTCGGTTTTCTTTATGTTTGGGCCAACCCAATAAAGGCCGGCAAACACAACGAATAAAATGAACGGGCTTATCAGCCAGCGAAGTGCATTCCACGCCGCGATAAATTCACTTGATAATGACAATTTTGAAAATAAAAGCAGGCCAATTTGTTTCCCGAAAACCGGTAATAACAGTGCCAAAACAAAGACAAATATCATTGCCACTGTCAAGAACATCGACATGCCTTTTGCGAGAAAAAACGGACGATTTTCACTAACATCATAGGCTCTGTTTAATGCTTTTAAAATCGCATTAATTCCATTTGATGCCGACCAAAGCGTTGCGATGATTCCAAAGGAAAGCAGCGGGCCATTCCGGGTCGAAATTTCATGTAAATTTTTTTCAATAAAGTTTAATGCTTCAGCCGGGGCAAAATCACGGATCACAGCAAGTAAATCATCTTGTGTAATCGGCAAATATGGCAGCAGCGTCACCAGAAAAATCAACAACGGAAATAACGACAGGATAAAAAAATATGCCAACTGCGCTGCTAATCCAAAAACATCCCCAACCATGATTCTTTTCCAAATTTCCTGAATGAAATCAATTAGTATCGCCAATGGAAACACCTCAATCGCTAGTTTCCTTGTTCTTTCCGTTTAATTGAAATGCTTCCTTTGTTTCCTTCACCATATCTACTACCTCTGGAGTTATTTTTTTAAAATCCTGTATTTTTTCGGAAATAAAAGAAACATCTTCACGGATTACTTCTGCTTTTGCGCTTATTTTTTCGGTTTGATTTTTCACCATAGCTGCGGCTTCTTCAGGATGTTTCACATAGAAAACAGCTTTTGTACATGTTTCCTTTACTTCTTTTCGTGTAGATCTGTCCAGCAGACTGATTGCACCTCCTGCGATTGCTCCCAAGATCACGCCTGTCCAAAATTTATTATTCGCCATCAAAATCCCTCTCTTCTTCTAATGTATGTACCTTTTTCGTAATTTTGCATTGATTTTTTCACTTTCTCTGAAAATTGTATTTCATTAGTCTTGTCATTGAATTTAATCTTCGCATGCAGTTATTACAATTTCCGAATATATCACTCTAATTGGTGATCCTTGCGAATTGTTTCATATAAATTACGGCACCCTTCTTGTACTAACGCATAAACCTCTTCAAAATTACCGGAATAATATGGGTCCGGTACGTCCATGCCCTTTTTTCCCGGAACAAAATCGAGTAATTGTGTGATCTTGCCATGCTGTTGATTTTTCAATAGTCGTTGAATATTTCGGATATTTTCTTTATCCATTGCAATGATATAATCAAAGTTGTACAAATCCTCTTCGCCAATTTGTCTTGCGGTTAATCCGGCAAAAGAGATCTGATTTTTTCGCAAAATTGTCTGTGTGCCTTTATGAGGTGGGTCCCCAATGTGCCAGCTTCCGATACCTGCTGAATCAATTTTAAAGCTATGTTCTAATCCTTCCCGTTTCACAATATCGCGAAACATTGCTTCTGCCATTGGAGAGCGACAGATGTTTCCAAGACAAACAAATAGCACCTTTATCATATTATTTCCTCCTCGATGTTATTTTCTTTAATTCCTGCCTTTTTCGCAACCGCTATTGACTTTTTTAATTGATCATGAAAAGATGATACAAATCTCCATTTTTGAGGCGGGGGTATTACTACCTCTTAATCTGCGTTAAAAGTGTCGATAAGTCCAAGAATATGTGAGAGGAGAAAAGCATGAACTTATCAAAAAAATCTTTTGAAAATGTTGAGTATATGGTTGAAAAAATAAAAGAAAAACTCAAAATTTTAAATTTTTCAGCAGTTAAGCCTTCTCATTTTAATGAAGAAATGTATGATGAGTTAAAAGAACTTTATGATCTGGTCATGAAAAAAAATACCTTCAGCCCAAGTGAAATGCAGGCAATTGTTGAAGAACTCGGGGCTCTACGCAAGTGAAAAAAAGAGAAAAGACACGGACATACCCGGCTGTCCTTTCTCTTTTTGTTCTACTTACTGCTTTGTCAAAATAACGGGGCCATCTTTTGTAATGGCGAGGGTATGCTCATATTGTGCCGATTTTTTACCATCAATGGTACGTGCTGTCCATCCGTTGTCATCCATTTTCATACGGAAACTTCCGACATTTACCATCGGCTCAATCGTAAACACCATTCCTTCTTTTATGCGGACACCCTTTCCAGGCAGTCCATAATGAGGTACTTCAGGTTGTTCATGGATGATTGATCCAATTCCATGCCCGATGAAATCCCGCACGACTGAAAACCCTTCTCCTTCTACATACGTTTGAATCGCGTGGCCGATATCACCAATTCGATTACCTGGTTTTGCCTGCTCAATCCCAGTATAAAGTGCCTTTTTTGTCACTTCTAAAAGCTTTTGAGTTTCTTCATCTATTTGACCAACCGGATAAGACCAAGCTGAATCCGCAAGAGCACCGTTTAAATTCACAACCATATCCACAGTAACAATATCGCCTTCCTGTAGTGGCGTTTTTCTTGGAAAACCATGGCAGATTTCATCATTAATACTGGCACATGTCGCATATTCATATCCTTTGTAACCTTTTTGTTCCGGTGTTGCTCCATGTTTTTTTAAAAACTGTTCAACGAATTGATCAATTTCCCAGGTGGTAATACCGGGTTTTACAAGTTTTGCAATATGACGATGGCAATCCGCCAACAGATCTCCAGCTTTATCCATCATATCAATTTCGCGCTTTGATTTTAAAACAATCATTAATGTCAACCCTTTCTATTCATTGCCGCTGCAATCTATACTACAATATCTTACCGCTGCGATAAGTAAATAGCAAAAATATCAGTTCACGCATTTTAGGAATTTCTCACTACGAAAAACAATTGACAATATGGTTAATTTCCATTAAATTTATTGAACAAAAGCGTTCTTAATATGGAACTCTGCTTTTTTGTTTGTTATGATAATAATACAATATGATAAGGTGTGTGAAATGGATGATTGGTGATCGAGTTAAAAAGCTTCGTCATGAAAAAAGAATGTCGTTATCTGAGCTGGCAGAACAGGCTGGAGTTGCAAAGTCGTACTTAAGCTCATTAGAACGCAATCTTCAAACAAATCCATCCATACAGTTTCTTGAAAAAATTGCTTCCGTATTAAACGTTTCCCTGGATAGTTTAATTCATGAACATCATAATAAAGATGAACTCGATCCTGAATGGATGAATATCGTAAAAGAAGCGATGGATTCTGGTGTAACAAAAGAACAATTCAAAGAATTTCTGGAATTTAACAGATGGAAGAATGATCAGCAAAAGTAAATCATGCGTTAGAATAAATAAAACATTCTGCATCGTGGAGAATTTAAATAAAGTGCGATGATCTGAAATATTTATTTGTACTGATTTGCTGCATACTTTCGTTTTTTGATCACTGTTTTCTTATTGGAAAACTTTTACATAAATCATAAAACTGAAGCCACTCATTGAATTGAACTCAGCTCCATCTGATTGAAGGTGAAAGGATAAAAAACAGACTTATTGTACATGTAAGTCTGCTTTTTTATACATTTTTCATTTTAAACTGAAACATTATTTTAGCTTTCCTTGCAAAGAAAACTGCAGCCATTTCCCTCCTGTAAAAAAATTTTAACCTCTTCTTTTGAAAGTCCGATTTTCTTCGCTTCAAGTATTAGAAACAACCATTCTTTGTCTAATCCATGCTGATGAACAGCCGATTCCGCCATTTTCTTTCCCCCCGTTATATTTAGTTCTTTGTTATACCCGAATGCCCCCTTTTTACTTTGAACACAATCACCCCTATATAATGTAAATCTTCCATCAGCGGGGATTTTACTGCCCCTTGTAATATTAGATAAAGCAAATAGATGCGTTACCTTATAGATTGAGTAGATGCACCGCGTGAAGATCTGTCTGCTTATGTATATTCAGAAATTCCTATCAAACTTTTGGTTTATTATTTCCCATTAATTTGTTATTCTATTGTAACAGCTTTTTATTTGAAAATGGATAATATTTTTTCGAGAAATTATGCGTAACTGCGACAGCCTTGCCTTGGGAGCCTCGTTCTGAAAGCCGGATTATAGCTTAATACGGCCGTTATTGTCGAAATTCTGGTGATTTTTGATCAACAAATAATGATTCTTCCCTTTCATCTGAGCATATTTTTGCGCTATTTTTTCGAAGATGTCCGCATGAAATAATGGATAGTATGATAAATCAAATTGACATACCGGACATATCCACACACCTGTTTTACTGTTACTGAAAGATGATTTTACACATTTTGGACAATATTTTCTAAACATTTTCCCCTTCTCCTCATCCTTTTTTTCAGTATCAAGTCTTTACGTTATTTCTTGCACTAGTTCTTTCGATCTGTTCTTTATATAGAACCATTGAGATTAGTATAGACCATTCGAATTATTTTGAAAAATTCCCAAATCAGCGTTTATTTCGTTTTATAGAACAAAAATCGTTCGTTATCTCGTATTTTCTTTTATTTTCTCACACTATTGTATTTTTTAAAGAACAATTTGTTCGCTATAATGAAGTTATCTATTAGGACAAGGAGCTATTTTCGATATGCTTGGACATCATATAAAACGATTAAGACGAATGAAAGGCCTATCCCTGAATGAAATGGCAAAAAAATCAGGGGTGTCAAAATCTTATTTAAGTTATATAGAAAGAGGGATGCAAAAAAATCCTTCTTTGCAAACGCTGCAAAAACTGGCAAATACACTAGATACCGATGTGGAATCACTTATAAATTTAAAAAAAGAAAACCCGCAATCAAAAGACTTGCAGCTAAAAGACCTCGATACGGAGTGGATTGCATTAATTGAAGAGGCGATTCAAATGGGAATAACAAAAGAAGAGTTTTCCTATTACTTAAATGTGATTAAATTTAAAAAGAAAGATCAGACATAAAAAAAACGGCTCCCCTTGTGATAAAGGGAGCTGAGTTTTTTTCATTAGGATTGTTTCTTAAGCTGTACAGCAATTTGCGCTCCAATCTCTGCATTATGTCTAACTAAAGCGATATTGGCTGTTAAGCTTTTTCCTTCCGTTAAGTCCTTTACTTTCGCTAATAAGAACGGTGTTACTCTTTTACCCGTTATATGATTTTCTTTTGCTTCCTGTAAAGCTTGTTCAATAACATCTGAAATAAATGCTTCCTCTAAAGCGTCTTCTTCCGGTATTGGATTGGCAATGAGCAGTCCGCCGTTTAAGCCAAGCTGCCATTTTGTCCGTATAATAGACGCTGCTTCTTCCGGATCATCGACACGATCGTTCACGTTAAAGGGGCTGGTTCGTGTATAAAAGGCTGGTAATACATCGGTTTTATATCCTAGTACCGGCACCCCGAACGTTTCTAAATATTCAAGGGTAAGACCGATGTCTAAAATTGATTTTGCCCCTGCGCATACGACAGCTACATTGGTATGGGCGAGTTCCTGAAGATCGGCAGAAATATCCATTGTTTGTTCCGCTTCTCGATGGACACCGCCAATCCCGCCGGTTACAAACACTTTAATGCCGGCAAGCGCAGCACAGATCATTGTTGCAGCTACTGTTGTTGCGCCGCTCTTTTTCTTTGCAATTATCATGGGCAGATCCCGTCTGCTTGCTTTTTCAATCTTATCATTTGTTGCTAAAAATTCTAATTCTTCATTCGATATACCGATTTTTATTTTTCCATTTATGATTGCAATGGTTGCAGGTACTGCACCATTTTTACGAATAATGTCTTCGACATCCCGTGCCGTCGTCATGTTTTGCGGATATGGCATTCCATGAGAAATAATCGTTGATTCCAGTGCAACGATCGGTTTGTTTGCTGCTTTTGCTTCCTGTACTTCTTGTGAAAATTCCAGAAAATGTTCAAGCATTTTTTTCACTCCTTATCGAAAATATCGTTGAAATGTCTTTTGTAACTGTTTATTGTTTAAATCCGGATTTACGGTATAAGGTGACTGCAACGTTAAGATTGAACAAGAAATACCGAACTTCAAGGCTATTTCAGTGTTCGCACCTTTTAAATAAGCATACATGATCCCGGCAACGAGCGAATCCCCTGCTCCCGTAGCATCTTCCACATGAATTGTTGGTGCGTGAACCGCTCCGTAATCACCTTCTGCTGTCATATAAATCACGCCTTGTTCTGCCCTGGTGATGACAACCTTTTCCACACCCATTTTCATTATTTTTTGCCCTGCTAGAAAAAAGTCTCCTTCATTTGCAAATTTCATTTTTGTCAGTGTCTCCGCTTCGCTTTGATTCGCAACCAACCACTTAACACCGCTTAAATCTTGCGGAAGTTTTTTTATTTTCGGTGCAGAGACTGTTGTAATGCAAATTGGTATATTCTCGCTTCGGCAACGTTCTATTATTGCGGAAATTACTTTTTTCGGAAAGTTTGTATCTAAAACAACGATATTAGCTGAACTTATATGGCCCCATCTCTTTTCAATAATGTCAACAGTTACTTCGTCATAAATAGCCATGTCGGCAAACGCAACTGACATTTCTCCGCCCGGCTGAAGAATAGCCGTATATGTACCTGTTTTTATGTTTTCACAAGTTGAGGATGGCCTCATATCAACATTTTCCTTCGTATGCTTACATATCCATTTTCCTTCTTGATCATTTCCCAACACGGTCAGTAATGCTGTATCACATCCTAATTTCCCGAGATTTTCCGCGATATTTCTTGCTACACCGCCGCAGGATTGTGAGGTTTTTGCCGGATTGGAGGTACCACATTCGATTTGTTCTTCCACTTGAATTTTCCGGTCAATATTTGCTGCGCCAATACAAATAATATCCTTTCTGTCCGGCAGTACATAAGCGCGGCCAAGCAGTTTTCCTTGCTTTGTTAACGACGAAATATAGCCGGCAACCGCTGAGCGGGATAGATTTGTTTTCACGGCAAGCTCATTTTGCGTAATAAAAGGATTGTCGGTAATGAATTGCAGGATCAGTCTTTCCTTTTCGTTCATCTGTACCCTCCTTCCAAAGTAACAACATATGTCTATATAATAAACTTTTGTTCTTGGTTTTGCAATCACATTTTTCTTTTAACAGTTGTTAACGGTGCAAAAAACACTGTCCGCAACGGAGACAGTCCAACTCACAAATGAATTCACGAATGTACGCTTCCCTCACCAATTCAGGTAAAATTACTTCATCCATTTCATAAACGTAAAGAGCTTGTTCCTATTGTGAGCGGGAATAAATTCCATAAGGATTTTCCTTCAAAACTCAACTATTAAGCTTCACGCTCGGGCTTAACTGACGCACTTCAAAATTTCTTCCAGCTTCAAATCTCGAAACCTCTCTCTTGGACGAAACAACAAAAAAGGACCTCTCAAGGCGTAAAAGCGACGCTGAGACATCCATATTTTCTTGCTTTCACATTATCAACTTTTCATTATTCTGTACTGCTATTTGGCATTATCAATATTTCTACACGCCTGTTTCTTGCTCTTCCCTCACTCGTTTCGTTTGACGCCACCGGCTGAAATTCACCAAAGCCTTTCGCACTAAACCAGCTTGGATCCAGCTGGTCATTTTGCAGGATGACTTTCATAAAATTAACGGCACGCATCACGCTCAACTCCCAATTCGACTCAAAATTAGCATTACGGATTGGAACATTGTCCGTATGTCCGCTTATAATGATATTGCGCGGCGGATCCATGACAAGTAAATCAGCAATTTCATGTGCAGTCTCTATATCTTCTTCCCTTACTTCTGCGCTGCCGGATGCAAATAAAACATTATCACGAATAGAAACCAACAATCCTTCTCCGGTTAATGAAGTTTCTAATTTATCGTCTAAATTATTTTCTTGAATATAAGATTCTACTTTGTTCTGAATTGCTTCCAATTCCCCTTTTTCAGCACCGAGCTTGTATATTTCTTTTTCCTCGAAATTATTCTGGCTTTCATCATCTTCTTTATCAGGCATTTCCATATTCCCTTCCGGCACGGGACTCGGAAAATCAAAAATACCGGAGCCGCCTGATAATACATTATTAAATGCTCTTGATAATGCTTGGAACTTTTGTGCATCTACTGCACTGGAGGCGAATAGCACGATAAACAAAGCAAGAAGCAGCGTTAAAATATCCGCGTATGGAATTAACCAAGATTCACTGATATGTTCCTCATCCTTTTTTCTTCTTCTGCGCTTACTCATCGTTATTTACACTGCTTTCCTGAAAAAATTTACTTCGTTCTCTTGAAGGTAAATAAGAAACAAGCTTTTGTTCAATAATTCGCGGAGCTTCTCCTTCCAGAATCGACAAAATACCTTCGATCATCATATATTTTATCCTTACTTCCTGCTGTGATTTCCGCTTTAATTTATTTGCAAAAGGATGCCATAAAACATAACCGGAAAATATCCCTAACATCGTTGCCACAAATGCCGCACTGATAGCTATACCTAACGAATCCGTATCATTCATATCGCCAAGCGCTGCAATTAAACCAATGACAGCTCCCAACACACCGAGTGTCGGCGCATATGTCCCTGCCTGCGTAAAGATCCCGGCACCTACTTGATGTCTCTCTTCCATTGCTTCAATTTCTTCTGTTAAAACATCGCGAATATAATCTGCACTTTGGCCATCCACTGCAAGAGAAAGTCCGTTTCTCAAAAAGCGATCCTCAACATCGTTTGTTTTTGATTCCAGTGCTAATAAGCCTTCCTTTCTTGCCAGTTGCGCCCAGTCGGAAAACATGCGGATAATTTCCGTTGGATTGCCAATATTTTTCTCTGTAAATAATATTTTAAATAATTTTGGTACCCGCTTAATTTCATCAGTTGGAAAAGCTATTACGACAGAAGCAATCGTCCCAAAAATAATGATAAGGATAGCTGCCGGGTTCATGAGTACACTGAAGCTGACGCCTTTTAAAAACATTCCCACTCCAATTGCAATAAATCCAAAAATCACGCCAAATACTGATGTTTTGTCCATATCTGATTCACCTGTCTTATCTAATCTATCGTCCATCAAAGCATTCATATATTATTTCGACATTTTTCCGTTTTTTTTTAGGCTTTTTTCCTGCAAATGAAAAACTGCGTAAAATCATTTTCCGTCAAGTGATATAATTTGGCATATTGTTGTGTCCTGTTTAAAGCAAAATGAGTCGAAGTTGCGGGAAAAAATAGCTGAAACCGGAAATAACTGAGAGAAGCAGCTTTCTATCCAGGAAAGCAAAAAATATTGGGAGTATTTTTTTATTTTTTCGGAATATAGATAAACTATCAGCTTGTCCGATAAAATCAGAAGGCAGGGACATATATTTCTGAAATGAGGACATTAACTTCTAATATGAGGACATTTTTTTTCAGAATGAGGTCATAAACTTCCAGTATGAGGACATTTTTCTCCGCAATGGGGACATAAACTTGGGATTGGTACATTTTTTCCCTTAATGAGGACATATATTTCTGAAATGGGATCATTAATTCTCAGTATGGGGACATATTTTTCCGATATGGGAACATAAACTTCAAAAATAGGGACATTAATCTCCGAATTGAGAATACATATGTGAAATGTTAGCTAGTGCAAATAAAAAAGCAAGGAAAATTTCCTTGCGAATTCATTTCTCATAAAATCTATCGTAAATTTTATCCTGATAATTTTTAAAGATCGAGGAGTTTGTTTGCTTCCCTCTTTTCGCCATTGCCTGATTAAAGCGCAGCAGTTTTTCATTTAGCTTATTTTGCAGCTGCTCTTTTTCCCTTTCGTCATCACATGCTTTTAGTAAATCTTCAATTGTCATCATTTCTTGCTTTAACTGATTTTCTTCCACTGAAAAACCGCTGTTTTTCAATATACGGTATGCCATCCGCAGTTCCTCTGGAATTGCAGCTAAATCATCATCTTTCGGAAAAGGCTTGCCAAATCCGGGAAGGTGATTGAACTCGCCGTCTTCATAGGCCTTCTTAATCCGTTCTTCCGATATATTTCTTGAGAAATCGATCATCCCCACCCCCTTAAATCTTCAAATCAGCATTTCTAATTATATGAAATATCATTTTTCCGATCATCTACATTGATTTTCAATTCTACGAAAATTGAAAAACTCCTGCCCATCTCCAATGTGTAAACAGTAAAAGCAACCCCTTAAGCTGACTTAGCGGCAATTTTTCGCTATACTTTATTAATAGAACGAATTCGTTCGAAAGGAGATTTTTATGAAATCAATAGTACTTGCAGAAAAACCAAGTGTTGCACGGGAAATTGCCCGCGTACTTGGTTGTAAAAAAACAACTAAAAATTATATCGAAGGCGATAAATATATTGTTTCCTGGGCACTCGGGCATTTAATCGAATTAAAAATGCCGGAACATTACGATAAACGCTACGCCACCTGGAGGCTCGAAGATCTTCCTATTATACCAGAAAAAATGGGATTGAAGGTAATGAAACAAACGAGCCACCAGTATCGGGCCATTGAGCAGCTTGCAAAACGGAAGGATGTAAACGAGTGCATCATTGCAACCGATGCCGGCCGTGAAGGAGAACTAGTTGCACGCTGGATTTTAGAAAAACTGCACTGGAAAAAACCGATTAAACGTCTGTGGATTTCCTCGCAAACAGACCGCGCAATCAAGGATGGCTTCCGCCAATTAAAGCCGGGAAAACAATTTGATAACCTTTATCAATCGGCTGTCTGCCGGGCGGAAGCGGATTGGCTAATCGGTCTGAATGTAACGAGGGCATTAACGACAAAATTTAAAGATCCGTTATCTGCCGGACGTGTACAAACGCCGACACTGGCTCTAATCATGGATCGGGAAAAACAGATCCAATCCTTCGTTCCGCAGAGCTATTGGACGATTTCGGCAAAAATTGGTCCCTTGCAGGCAAGCTGGGAAAACAACGGGGAAAAGCGGCTTTTTTCCAAAGAAAAAGCAGTGCAGCTTATCGCAAAATTAAAAGGAAAAAAAGGAATTGTATCAAGCATTTTAACAAAACAAAAAACAGAACAGCAGCCGCTTCCGTACGATTTAACAGAATTACAGCGGGATGCCAATAAACGGTTCGGCTTTTCTGCGAAAAAAACTTTAACCGTTCTGCAGCGTCTTTATGAACAATATAAACTTGTAAGCTATCCGCGGACAGACTCCCGCTATTTAACGACTGATATTGAAAATACGATGGCGGACCGCCTGCAGGCACTGTCTGCTGCATACAAAGAAGAAGTGCGTCCTGCAATGCAAAATAAAGGTAAGGTACTGGCAAAGCGTGTTTTTAATAATGAAAAAGTCAGCGACCATCACGGGCTAATTCCGACAGAAGAACGACCGTTTCTCTCTGATTTAAGTCCAGATGAACGGAAGCTGTACGATCTTATCGTTAAACGGTTTTTAGCTCTCTTTTATCCTGCATATCAATATGAAAATATTCATGTTATCATCTCGGTTGATGGGGAAACTTTTACAACAAGCGATACGGTCGTTTTAGAAGAAGGGTTTAAGAAGCTCACAGGAAATAAGGAAGAAGAAAAACAAGGCTTAGCCAATGTGAAAAAAGGAGCGACTTTTTCAGTTCAAGCAATTGAGCTGCAGGAAAAGCAGACAGAACCGCCGCTTCGCTTTTCGGAAGCAGACCTTCTGGCGAGAATGGAGAAATACGGACTGGGTACGCCTGCGACGCGCGCAGAAATTATTGAGCGCCTTATCGAAACAGAAGCAACTGAACGGCAAAACGGACGGCTTTCCCCTACAAAAAAAGGCAAGCAGTTAATTGAATTAGTCCATGATGAGCTTAAATCGCCAAAACTTACGGCAAAATGGGAACAACAGCTTGAATTAATTGCAAAAGGAAAAGCAAATCCGCAACAATTTTTAACAAATATTAGAAAACAAACAGAATCACTTGTCAGCGAAATCAAGAAGAGCAATCAAACGTACCGTGCCTATAACCTGACAGGTTCAAAATGTCCGGAGTGCCAGTCTCTATTAAAAGAACGAAATACGAAGGATGGAAAAATTCTTGTCTGCTCAAACCCGGAATGCCACTATCGCAGAAGAAAAGAAGCGAAACTGTCCAATCGCCGCTGTCCGCAATGCCATAAAAAAATGGAAATTCATCAGGGCAAAGCTGGCACATATTTTCAATGTCGCACCTGTAATATCGTTGAAAAAGCAACGGATAAAAAGAAAGCAGTCTCTAAACATGAAGAAAGAAAGCTGCTAAATAAGTATCAACAAAAGGAATCTTTTGGAACGAGTATAGGTGATTTACTGAAGTCGGCATTAGAAGAGAAGGAATAGCAATTTTTTTGCTTTCCTTCTTATTTTTCTATTCTCTAATAGAAAACGATTTAAAGGAACAACTATTTCTTTTTCCCATCGGAAAGGCTACAATGAAGTAGATATTATGAAGGTAAAGGAGCGGAAGTCATGAGCAATTTTCATGAAAACTTAGAGAAATATGCAGAACTGGCTGTGAAAGTAGGTGTCAATATTCAAAAAGGGCAGACGCTTGTGATAAACACAACCCTTCACGCAGCAGCATTCGTCCGTCAGATCGTGAAAAAAGCATACGAAACAGGGGCAAAAAATGTCATTGTCAACTGGACAGACGATACCGTCACGAAATTAAAATATGATTTAGCACCGGATGAAGCTTTTACTACATACCCTGAATGGCGCGCAAAAGAAGTCATAGCTCTGGCAGAAGAAAACGCTGCGTTTATGTCAGTTTTATCCTCCAGTCCGGATTTATTAAAAGGTGTTAAGCCGGAACGAATTGCCAATTTTCAAAAAGCATCCGGACAGGCATTGCAGGAATTCCGTAAGGCGATTCAATCGGACAAGGTAAGCTGGACCGTTATCGCTGCCCCATCAGAAGAATGGGCGGCAAAAGTTTTTCCTGATTCCCCGAAAGAAGAACAGGTTTCCCTGCTATGGGATGCAATTTTTAAAGCAACAAGAGTTGATACGGATGACCCGATAGGGGCTTGGAAAAAACATGATCAAACTTTACACGAAAAAGTTGCTTACTTAAATGAAAAGAAATACAAAAAACTCCACTATTTAGCTCCTGGTACTGATTTAACAATTGAACTTCCGGAAAACCATCTATGGATTGGAGCCGGAAGTGTCAATGAGCACGGTGCGGAGTTTATGGCAAATATGCCGACAGAAGAAGTCTTTACTGTTCCGCATAAAACCGGGGTAAACGGCCATGTATCAAGTACAAAACCGTTAAGCTACGGCGGGAATATTATTGATAACTTTACGATTACGTTTAAAGACGGCCGTATTGTCGATGTGAAAGCAGAGGAAGGCGAAGAAATTTTAAAGAAGATCGTCGAAACAGACGAAGGATCCCATTATCTCGGTGAGGTCGCGTTAGTACCTCATCAGTCGCCGATCTCCCAGTCTGAGATCCTTTTTTACAATACGTTATTTGATGAGAATGCTTCCAATCATCTTGCCATCGGCTGCGCCTATGCCTTCTGTATCGAAGGCGGCAAAAAAATGTCCAGTGAAGAGCTGGAAAAAAACGGTCTGAACGAAAGCATCACCCATGTCGACTTTATGATTGGCTCTGCCGAAATGAATATCGAGGGTGTCACAAAAGAAGGCAAAACCGAACCAATCTTCCAAAACGGCAACTGGGCTATATGAAAAGCGGAGGGCGCTGGATCTAAAAAGAAAAGCGGAGGACGCTTGCCCAGCCGCGACAAGCTTAAGACGGGTCAACATAAAGTCCGCTTTTTGACTTTATGTTGACCTGGCTTAAGACCTCGAGCGGCTAGCGCCCGGAGCTGGATCTAAAAAGAAAAGCGGAGGGCGCTTGCCATTCTGGAGGTGAGAAGTTGGAAGTGAGAGGTGAGAATTGGAGAAGCTCGCACAGCGAGTTAAACAAGATTTTTACGGCTTTTGACTTCTGTGTTTTACTTACCTTTATTTAGGAGGGAAGAGGCTATGATTCAATTGCATCTTGTTGTTTCCGGAAGAGTCCAAGGCGTTGGTTTTCGTTATTTTGCACACAAATTGGCGAATGAATTTGCAGTCAACGGATGGGTGAAAAATAGCCCGAACGGTGATGTTGAAATAATGGTTACCGGTGAAAAGGATGTTCTGGATTCTTTTATTGAAAAGCTAAAAAAAGGAAACCGTTTTGCGAAAGTAAAGCATATTGCCATTCATCCCAGAGAAGAGATAGAACCATTTTCCTCTTTTCAGATCAAACATTATTAGATGGAACACTACTAACAAATAAGGGGGAGAAAAATGTTTGCCGAATTTAAAAAATTTGCGATGCGCGGAAACGTAATAGATTTAGCAGTCGGGGTTATCATTGGTGCTGCATTTGGAAAAATTGTAACCTCGCTCGTAAATGATATCATTATGCCAATCGTCGGTCTGTTAATCGGTAAGATCAACTTCGCAGGGCTTTCCGTTTGGGGTATTAAATACGGTTCTTTTTTGCAAAGTGTCATTGATTTTCTGATTATTGCGTTTTCCATTTTTCTTTTTATCCGCTTAATCAATCGGATTTCTCGTAAACAAGAAGAACAGAAACAAACACCGGTAAAAGATTCGAAGGAAAAATTATTAGAAGAAATACGAGATCTTCTGCAAGAAAACAGAAAAAACGAGCAGGAAAAAGGACGATCTTGATCTCGAATAACCAGTAACATGTCTCCTTACGTTATTAAAATAAAAAAAGATGACACCACGAAAATAAATGGTGCCATCTTTTTTTATGCTACAAATATATCTTACTACCTTTCCCGGAAAACTGTGGCAGCCAATCTCCGTGCGCTTCGATTAAATCATCACACAATGAAATGATATCATCGATCGATAACTCAGCTGCTGTATGGGGATCCAGCATTGCCGCCTGATAAACAGACTCTCTTTTTCCTGTAATGGCTGCTTCAATCGTCAGAAACTGCGTATTAATATTTGTTCTGTTCAGAGCCGCCAGCTGCTCCGGCAAATCACCGACGTAAACTGGCATTATGCCGCTGCGATCGGCAACACAAGGAACTTCTACTACCGCCTTTTCAGGCAGATTGCTTATCAATCGCCCGGTATTTAACACATTTCCGCCAAATTTAAACGGCACGTTTGTTTCCATGGCTTCAATAATGCGTGAACCATATTCATGGGAACGGGTATGGGTAAGCCGGCTGTTATTCACGATTTCTTTGCGCATCGATTCCCATCGTTCTATTTGTTCCACACAACGGCGCGGATACTCATCTAACGGGATATTAAATTTTTCAATCAGTTCCGGATATTTGCTTTTTATAAAATATGGGTGGTATTCTGCATTATGCTCCGAAGACTCTGTCACATAATAGCCGAATTTATCCATTAATTCAAAGCGCACCATGTCATCATGCTTTGTTTGCTGTTTTTCTTTGGCACGGCGTTTGATTTCCGGATACAAGTCTTTGCCGTCCCGCTTTACCTCAAGCAGCCAAGCCATATGGTTAATGCCGGCAATTTTTTCTTCGATGCCTTCATGATCCATACCTAATGATTTAAAAAGGAGATACGTACATACTTGCACGCTGTGGCACAAACCGACCGTTTTTACATTTGTATACCTTAGCATTGCTCCAGTAAGTGTTGCCATCGGATTCGTGTAATTTAAAAACAAAGCATCCGGGCATACTTCTTCGATATCCTTTGCAAATTCAAGCATCACCGGGATCGTGCGCAAAGCCCGGAAAACCCCGCCTATTCCGATTGTATCTGCGATCGTTTGACGGAGGCCGTATTTTTTCGGAATCTCAAAATCGATGACGGTAGAAGGTTTATAGCCGCCAACCTGAATAGCATTGATCACATATTTTGCACCGCGCAAAGCTTCTTTCCGATCTAAGTACGATTTGATCGTAATCGTGCTGTTAAAATTATTCTTTAAGTTATTCAACATATTTTCCGAATCTTTCAGGCGCTGTTCATCGATATCATAGAGGGCAAACTCAAATCCCGCCAGTGCGGGTACAAGCATACAATCTCCCAGTACATTTTTTGCAAAAACTGTACTTCCTGCACCAATAAACGTGATTTTTGACATCCTTCATCTTTCCTTTCCTAATGTAAATAAATGAAATTCCAAAAGCTTAAATTGAAGATCTCACAAAAAAGAACGCACCTAATATCTCCAAGTAACTGCTGCCATCTATCCGATGATTTTCCATATTATCGTTCCCGCAAAACGAATTTATCGGTAAATGGAGTGCTTTTGTTGTATTTTCGATAAAGCAGTTTTTACGTTCCATGTTAACCAGCATGCAACGGTGCTTCCAAAGAAAAAGAGAAAAAAACCGGCAAATCTTGCAAAGACGATAAAAATCGTCATGCAGCCTGCAGTCATGATAAGGCTGTGAAAAATTCTTGTGATGCTGATCAATAAGACATATTTAAAATACTCTTTAAAAGGAAGTCTTTCCCTTACATAAAGCGGGAAGAGAAACGGCAGCAGAATGACAAACATAAATACTGCTGACAGCGCCGCAAATCTCAGCATGTAAAAAATAGTTCCCTCTTGCTGAAAAAGAAACAGCAGATCAAAAATAAACAAAAAAGCAACCACAGTTATGATTACTCCCAATAGTTGCGAGCGAAAAAATTCTTCTTTGTATTTAGTCAAATAAGTCTTAAAAATTGGCAAGTCCTTCTTCCCGTCTAGCCATTCTTTTGTAATATAGAACATGGAAACGGTGGCCGGGAAAAGCCCTAAAACCAATAGACCTGCCAATGTAAACAGCACCCACAAAGCATTTAAATAAAGCAGACGATAGATCCAGTCGCATATTTGCATGAATTTATTTATTTGAACCACCATCCAGTTCTTATTAGAATTTACTTAAAAAACAACATATCCTTCATTGAACTGTTCCGCACTCATTCCTAATATGAACACCCTGCATTTGGCCATTTTCTAGCTCTTTGACCCCGTTAAAGCAATCCCTTCGATTATTTGTTTTTGCGCAAAGAGATAGACAATAATGACCGGAATGACGGAAATGGTCGTCCCTGCCATCATCAATGCCCAATCGGTAAAATACAGCCCTTTAAAAGTATTTAACAATAACGGAACCGTAAATTTTTCTGGTGTAGTCAAATAGATTAAAGGTTCTAAAAAGCTGTTCCAAATACCCATAAAAGCAAAGATACCGAATGCTGCTAATGCAGGTTTGATTAACGGCAATATAACACTCCAATAAATCCGTAAAGGATTTGCACCGTCTATGACCGCTGCCTCCTCTAATTCATTGGGAATACCGCGGATAAATTGCCGCAATAAAAACACGCCAAATGCATTAAACAAACCGGCCGGAACAATTAATGCCAAATGGGTATCCACCCAGCCGAGTTTATCCATAATCATATACAGCGGTACCATTGTTACTTGTTTCGGAATCATCATCGTCGCCAGGAATAAAATAAATAAAACATTGGCACCGCGAAAGCGGATTTTCGCAAAGGCGTATGCCGCCATGGAGCAAGTTAGTAAATTTAATAAAACGACAATTGCCGTAATATAAAAACTATTAAAATAGGCCCTTCCAAATGGCATTGCCGTTAAGGAAGCCGGATAGTTTTGAAAGGTAACCGGGTCGGGGAGCCATTTTGGCGGGATCAGGAATATTTGTGACATATCTTTTAAAGAACTGCTTACCGTCCATAAAAATGGCGCTACCATTAAAAAGGCACCTACGATTAAGATAAAATGAAGTACAACCCTCGCCGGTCTGATTTTCTTTTTCCGGTGCACAGGCACATGTGAATTCGGCATTGTTTTTGTTGAAACCTCATTGATCTTCATAATGCACCCACCTTTTCGACATCTTAAACTGGATTAACGTTAAAATTAAAATGATGCCGAACAGAACCATCGCCGAGGCGGAACTGATTCCCATTTTAAAGTCAACAAATGCGGATTCATAAATATGATACACAAACGTATAACTTGCTTTGGCAGGCCCGCCGCTTGTCATAACATATGCCTGATCAAATACCTGGAACGACGAAATAATTGCCATAATCGTAATAAAGAACGTCGTCGGAGACAGCATCGGCAACGTAATATGGAAAAATTGCTGCCACTTGCTTGCCCCGTCTATCTCTGCCGCTTCATAGTAAGACTTCGAAATGCCTTGCAGCCCTGCTAAAAAAATAACCATGTTATACCCTAATCCCCACCAAATACTTAACAAAGCAATCGACGGCATCACCCAAGCTGTATCCGTCAGCCACATCGGCCCTTCGATTCCGACAAGAGCCAAGATTTGATTTAAAATGCCGAATTCCCCGTTTAAAATCCACATCCAGATGACGCCAATCGACACGGAACTTGTCACTACAGGCATAAAATAAAACAGGCGATAAATATTTTTCCCTTTAATCTTATTTAACGCTATGGCAACCGCTAAAGAGATGCCAATGCTAAACGGAATTACTAAAGCTGTGTAATAAACTGTATTCACGAGCGCTTTCCAAAAATCAGGGTCTGTAAATTGATCCAGATAATTAGCAAAACCAATAAATTCTTTCGCACCAAATCCATCCCATTTCATAAAACTAAGCGCGAACGTGAAAAGCACGGGAATAAGGGAGAAAGCAATCAATCCGGCTAATTGTGGTGCGATAAACGTGTATCCCCAGAGATTCTTGTGATTTTTCAATCCTATCACCTTCCATTTTAATAATAGGAAGAAAGCAACTCCAAAAAGATGAACGACTCATCCAATGCTACTCAAGCTAACAATCTTTCAACCTATTATTATATTTTCTTGTTGGATGAGTCTTCTATCTCACTTTAAACTTCGTTAATTTGATTGATGCTCCGCCATCATTTCCTTGGCTTTCTTCGCAATTTTTTCTACGGTTGATTCAGCATCTTCTTTTCCTAAATACAATAAATCAGTGATGTCGGAAACTTCTTTGTCTAAACCGGGGATCGTGGCTTGAATGGAGTTGGCAAAACCATGATCGCGTGCATGAATAATGTAATCAACATGTTCGGGTACTTTCGAGTCTGTTACAATTTCATCAATTCCACCGATGGAAGGGATTGCATTTCCAATACCGGAAAGACGTATTTTTTGACCGATCGTTGAAGTGTAATAAGACAGGAATTTCATAGCTGCCTCTTGATTTTCTGAATCACTGTTTACCGCCATGTATGCTGTTGGGATTGTAACCGGCTCTGTTAAGTTTTCCGTATTGGACGGCCAGGGAATGTAATCCCATTCCAAAGATTTGGTTTCATTAAATAATGGCGTAAACCATCTTCCTGCGGCAACCAAGCCGACCTGCCCGGATAAAAACATTGCCTCCGATCCCTGACCCTTCGGCATAGAACCGGCATAAGTAAAGTTTTCCTCTTTAATCATTTTTTCCAGGAACTTCATCGCTCCGATTCCCTTTTCATTTTGATCCAACACGAACTCTCTTGTTTCTTTATCGTATATTTCTCCGCCATTTGCCCATAACCAGCTAAACAAAGTATGCCATCCATTATCAACAATAAAACCATATTTTCCGCCATCACGTAATTGATCCGTTACTTCTTCCATTGCGGCAAAATTCCATTCTCCGGCTTCATAATATTCTTGCGGAGATTTAATTCCCAATTCAGCGAATAATTTTTTGTTGTAGTACATCAGCATTGGATTGCAATCAACCGTAACCCCATAAATCTCGCCATTTTTTTTTGCAGCTCCCCATAATCCTTCCGCAAATTCCTCAGGTTTTGCGTAGCTTTCCGAACTATTCATAAAATCATTAAGCGGGGCAATCTTTCCTGTTTCAATGATTTTCGAAATATCTCCGTCACCGACGTAAAATACATCAGGAGCCTGGCTGCCTTGAAGCTGCGTTTGCAATTTTTGAATATATCCGTCACCGGGAATTGGCACTATTTTTACTTTTATATTTGGATGTTCTTTCATAAAGCTATCGACAGCCTTTTGGTACACTTTTTGTTCAGCAGCATTACCGTATGCAGAAAATGTTAAATTAACTGTATCTCCAGAATTTTTTGAACCTGAATCACCTGAACTACTTGAATTGCCGCACCCTTGAAGAACCGGCACTATAACAAGTAAGAAAACAAGAAATAATAATGAAGTTTTTCGTTTATTCATACGTATCCCCCATTTTTTTAATACATTAGATGGAATAATCTCTTCATTTCGATCAAGCAGCACTAAAGAAAACGTTTACATTATAACGTATGCAAACATCCTTTTTTAAACACTCATCCCCCTCCCTTTCCAAAAAAAATATTTAAAAAATCACCTCCATCCACCATTTTACACAACTTAATGTTGTTTGTAAACGTTTTAAGGGATTTTTTGTTGTATTTTACCATTTACATCAACTTAATGTTGTATAATGCAGCCAGGAAACGGAGGGGTTAGAATGTCATTTTTTTCAGAACGGCTAAGAATGTTACGAGATGAGCATAATCTTAAACAAGAAGAGATGGCAAAGAAATTAAATATAACCACAAGTGCATATGGTTATTATGAGCAAGGCAGAAATGAACCCTCTATCGAAACGCTGCAAAAAATCGCCATGATCTTTCGTGTTTCGATTGACTATTTGGTAGGAAGAATCGATACTCCTGCTATTCCATTAGCTGTACAGATTACAGATGATTTACAGCTTACGAAACTTGAATTCGAAGTGATAAAGAAGATGAAAGAGCTGAAATTTTTAGCAGCTATTAGCGAAAATCCCCACGAAAATGTTTTACAACTTTACAGGTATTGGGAATTTATTTATAAGGAGAAGGATGATTTACAGAGGAATTGACGGTTATCCTGCAAATTACAACACATTATTCCATCTGTACTTCTAAAATTTTTCAAACAAATAGTTAGTGCAAAAAAATCTTTTCCAGAAAACATAAATACAGACGCTGCCGTTACAGGCAACGTCTGTATTCATCAGCAGACTGCTTACTCCACCGTTACCGATAACCCTTTAACAATTAAAGAAGGCGACCCGTAAAAGCCTGGTGCAACAAATGAAGGTGAAAAATGCAAATCCGAACCGATTTGCTCAATATTTTGTAATAGTTCATAAAAGTTTCCCGCAATTGTCATTTGCTTCGCTGCTTCCATTTTTCCGTTCTTAAGATAATAACCGTTCGCGGCAACAGAAAATTCACCGGATGCAGCATCGGCACCGGAATGCAGTCCCGATAAATCGGTTATGAGTACTCCTTCCTCAACTGAGGAAACAAGATCTTCGTATTTTTTTTCAGAAGGAACGATATAAAAATTAGTTGGTGCAACAGATAATGTCCCTTTATAGGACGGCCGGTATCCGTGTCCGGTCGAGTCCGTGCCGGCCGCTTTTGCCGTTTTAAGGTTATATAATAACGTTACAAGCTTACCATCCTTTACAACCGCCTGCTTTTTCGTTGCGACACCTTCGCTGTCAAAGCTGCGGCTGTTCAGACCTCCTTTGAGAAATGGATCATCGATTAAATTGACAGTGGGAACTGCAACGGCAGAACCCTCCTTATCCTTTAACAACGATTGCCCTTTCTGAACATTTTCCGCAGAAAAAATCGGTGAAAAGGTGCTTAATAAACTTGCGGCTGCATCATGGCGCAACAGCACAGGGTATTTTTTGCCGGCAAAAGATTTCCCCCCAAATTTAGAAATGGCTTCATTCGCTGCATACTTAGCAATATCTTCCGGATTAAGAGATTGAAAATCCTGTGTGAATTTTGCATATGTACCGGTTTTTATTTCATCTCCTTGTTTGGCAACAACTGATAAATAAATGCCGATATCATTTTGTTTTTCGCGCAGGAGTAATCCTTTTGTATTTATTAGCATTCTTTCCGTTTCCGTACTTGCGAGTTGAAAGTAATTTGTTCCGATTATTCTTTCATCCTGTTGTTTGAGTGATTGATCAATTGCTTTTAAAAGATTAATTTTATCTTCAATCGTTACTTTGGAAAGTTCTGTATGATAAAATGACGCTTTTTCATATTGTTTACTTCCGGAAAAAATTTCTTCCGCAGCATCTTCCGAGAAAACGGCACTCTCCTTCGCGTGTTCAATTAGAAACGGAAGCGAATCTTCATCCAGTTTTTCTGTATATGCATAGCCCATTTTTCCTTCATACAAACCGCGAAATGAAACTCCGGCAACTTCTGACGTTTTATACGAATCAACTTCCTCCTCAAATAATTGGCAGGAAAATTCTTCTTTCCGGTCATAATATATTTCCATATCCTGAAAACCTGCTTTTTCCCCTAACGTAAATAACGCCTCTTGAAAATCGTTCATATTCATATTATTCTTCCTCCTTTCTGCCGCCAACTGTCATCTCACTGACGCGAATCATCGGCTGACCGACATTAACCGGGATACTGCCACTGGATGCGCCGCACATTCCGGCACCATGAGCTAAGTTGTCTCCAACCATATCAACAAGCTGAAGTGTTTTTGGACCATTTCCGATTAATGTTGCACCCCTGACAGGTTCTGTAATTTGCCCGTTTTTCACGATGTAAGCTTCCATAACAGCAAAGTTATAATCCCCGGTTGCAGGATTTACTTGCCCCCCGCCCATGTATTTTGTATAAATACCATGCTCCGTATTTGCAATGATTTCTTTTGTTGTTGATTTTCCCGGTGCAATATACGTATTCGTCATTCTTGAAGTAGGAGCATAGCGGTATGATTGCCGTCTCCCAGAACCGGTTGATGACATTCCCATCCGTCTGCCATTAAACTTATCTATTAAATAGCCTTTTAATATACCATTTTCTATTAAAATATTTTTTCGTGTTTTTTCCCCTTCATCGTCAACAGTAATGGAGCCCCACTCATTTTTTAACGTACCGTCATCAATATATGTAACAACATCAGATGCAACTTTTTCCCCGATTCGATTTGCAAACACAGAGTTATTTTTTGCTACCGCAGCTGCTTCCAATCCATGTCCGCAAGCTTCATGAAAAATAACACCGCCAAATTCGTTATCAATGATGACTGGAAACTTCCCGCTTGGGCAAGGCTTTGCTCCAAGCATTGTTACCGCAATTCTCGCCGCTTCACCGGCATAATGCTCTAAATTTAAATTTTCCATAAATTCAAACCCTTTAAATGCACCGGGACCGTAATAACCTGTTTGAATTTGCTTTCCATCCGAAGCAATCGCCTGGATCAGCAAGCGGCATCTCACCCGCCGATCTTCAACAAATTTACCTTCCGAGTTGGCAATCAAAACATTTTGTTCTTCATCTAAATAGCGAACCAGTGTTTGCCGAATGCGTTCGTGGTAATTTTGCGATATTTCGTTTGCCTTTCGCATGACATTTATTTTTTTTATAGTTTCCACGTTTTGCGGCAGCTGTAATACCGGATGAAGAGCAACCAGTTTTTCTTCTGCTAACGATTTTGCCTGAATAATTCTTTCCCCGCTAACTGCTTTGGCTGCCTGCTTTGCTGTTCTTATTAAGCTTTCTTTTGAAGCATCCGTTGTATATGCATAAGCGCTTTTTAAACCTTTAAATACACGAATGCCAACACCAAAATCTCTTCCGGAAAGATTGCTGTCTACCTTTCCGCTTTGCAGGGTGATCTGGCTTGTCATCCGGTCTTCTGCAAATACTTCTGAAAAATCTGCCCCTGTTTCGAGGGCAATGGATAATATATCCTGTACTACCGCCTTATTTAGCATTAATAATCCTCCTTAAAGTATTAAATTTTGATTCAAATCGTTGATACCGGGATTTTATAAGATCTTTGGTGAAGTTGAATTACACCAGTTTACCCGATGCCAGAAGACACTCTGTAGGCTGATAAGTTAGAGCCTTTCTTTATTATAAAACAAAAACGGCAAATTTTTGCCGATAAAAAGAATGATTGACGCTCCGTCCCGGGACGGAGCGTCAATCACTGCTTTTTTATTTCTGTCAATTAATTTTCGACCATTTGTTTCTGATCGCTGTTTTTTGCCTGCAAAGCAAGTGCAATTGCACCCGTTATTCCTGCATTATCCCCAAGACCGGGAGCGACAATATACTCGTCAATTTTTTCTAAAATTGCAGGATGATGTACGTATCCATTCAACCGGGTCTGGACGTATTTACGGATTAACGGATAGAGCTGGTTTTGCTTCATCACTCCGCCGCCAATAACCACTTTTTTTGGTGACAATATTAATATATAATTAACAATAGCTTCCGCTAAATAGTAGGCCTCGATTTCCCAGACTTCCTTACGATCCTGCAGTTCGTGGCCGGGCTTTCCCCATCTTGCGGCAATAGCGGGTCCGGCAGCTAAACCTTCCAAGCAATCTTTATGGTACGGGCAAATACCGGCAAAGGAATCATCTTCGTGCTTTCTGACAAAAATATGGCCCATTTCCGGATGCGTTAAGCCATGCACAAGTTCTCCTTTTATCGCTGCACCGACGCCAATGCCTGTGCCGACTGTAATATAAATACAACTGTCTACATCTTTAGCAGCACCCCAAATGGATTCTCCTAAAGCTGCGGCATTCACATCCGTATCAAAACCCATTGGAACAGAAAAATATTTTTTCAGCTCACCGAGCATATTAAAGTTTTGCCATTTTACTTTTGGTGTCATCGTAATATAGCCGTATGTTTTACTGGCTTTATCAAGATCTGCAGGACCAAACGTTCCTACCCCGATTGCATCTAATGTGAATTTTTCAAAAAACTTAACCACCTGTTCCATCGTTTCCACCGGTGTCGTTGTCGGGAAAGAGATACGTTCCTCTATTTTCCCATGTTCATCTCCTACTGCACATACAAACTTTGTTCCCCCTGCTTCAATTGCACCTAACTTCAAACTGGTCACCACTTTCACTCTATTATTTTTTCATTAACAGCGGTTATATAAGTATTTTATAATACTATGAAACTTCCGTGTGAATTTTTTCACACGATTCCCTTTTTATTTTACTCTTTTTTTGCGGAGAGTGAAAGTGCTTTCTACAAAAATTCCCTTCCAAGTTAATTCATATGCAAATCTTGATTAGATTTATATTCCTGCCAATGACATTTTCGGGCGTAATCGTTCTTTTGCTCGCTTCATTCTTGTTTTAATAGTTGATAACGGTACATTTTTTGATTGGCTGATTTCCAATAATGAGCGGTTATCATAATAAAACAACAGCAATGGGTCCCGGTAAATTTCCGGCAATTCCTGTAATGAACCTGTGATCTCTTCTTGGCGGCATTTTGAAACAACCATCTCTTCAGGGAGCGGATCCGCCTTCATGTCCGGGGCCAATAAATAAACTTGTTCTTCCCAAAAACGTTTCTCTTTTCCCTGTTTTCGCCAATGATCACGGCACTTATTAAGTGCAATTTTTAACAGCCAGTTTTTTATATTTGCTCTTGCTTGAAAATTATCCAAATGTATATAGGCAGCTAATAGTACTTCCTGATATAAATCTTCTGCTAATTCCTTATGTCTGACAAGCGAATATATATATTTATAGATAATTCTACCATATTCATTGACGGCTTCTTCAAAAAAAACTTCACTGCGTTTCATAAAAAAGTCCCCTTCCCTTTCTGAAAATGCTACTATAATAGACGGATTTTTTTAACAATACCCCTACAATAATAAATAATTTTTTTTCAGTTTACTGAAACGAGTTCACTTCATTCTGGTTTTATTTTAGCTTCTATAGATGACATTCAAGTGACTTAAAAATGACTAATTTGTAACCAACGGATATGTTGGATAAGTTGACTTTTTTTGGTATTACTCATTATGAAGCACTTATTTGATCAAAATTATTATACTCGTATTTTTATTACAAAACAATAAAATTTTATTGTTTTGCGATAAATTTTTATTGTTTCACTTTATCTCAATCGAGTAGGAGGAGGCTTTTAGCCTCCGACCTCTCACACCACCGTGCGTACGGTTCCGTACACGGCGGTTCAATCTTTTAAGTATCTCTATTCGATACCATCTTGTTCTGTCATTTCCGTGTTGG
>JAGKQJ010000110.1 GCA_017898095.1 Bacillaceae bacterium Marseille-Q3522
AAAAAATACTTAATCTAATAGAAATCAATGAAGGATATTCCCTGGAGAAAACAGTTCAAGGAATATTTTTCAACAAAATTATGGCGGTTTTAAATATAAATGGATAATAGATCGCTCTCATTAAAGTAACGACAAAGGATTTTATTCAACTTATGGAAGCATTTCTTTATAATAACGAAATGCTGCCTTCCCGCAGCACGGGTCTGTAAAGAACATCATTCACAAAAATTGTAACACGAAACGAACTGGGGGAATATCATGTACGTGAGAGGAGGAGCTGGAATAAAAATGAATCAGCAAAATTATCAAGACCAAGTAAGGTCGTTATTTGAACAATGCAACAACTACCGGTTTTATCATGTTGAACTTACGCTAAAAGATGGTAGTAAGGTGGATGGAATTATTGAAAATGTGGATCAGGAAGGTGTTCATATTTTAGCGGGAGAAGATGTGATGGTGGAAGGAGAGGAAGAGAACTTAAATAGGCAATTTTATGGAGGATATGGAAGAAGATTTCGCCGTTTCAGGAGAAGTTTTTTTCCACTTGCCGCATTAACGGCAATCGCATTATTTCCCTACTTTTTCCCGCCGTATCCTTACTATCCGCCGTACCCTTTTCCATATTTTTAAACATTCAATAACCCGCCGGGTCACAAACGTCGGAAGATAATATTATTTTCATAACAAACATCCATGAACGGCAGGAGCTTTATATCCTGCTGTTTTAAATGATTTTGAGAGATTTCTTGTTTTGGATACGGTCAAACCATTCATTGTAAATTAGTTCAGATTCTATTCAGTGAAAAGAAAATGTATAGGAAAATGATGAAAAACTATTTAGAACAAAAAAGTTTTGCAAAATGGTAATCGCATGTTCATTATGCTACAGTAAAAAAGAACAATCGTATGTGCGTAACATAACATAAAAAAGCCTCAAAAAATATAAAAAAAGAGAGCCCATATTTATGATGGACAAGCTGTGTATGATACAAGGAGGAAAAAATGGCTTATCTTTTTAAAACACAAGACTTGGTTTTTGGCGATTTTATCCCTTATCCTGATATGGAGCTGCCGCAAGATAAGGTTACGTTTATCACAGGGGAAAGCGGTTTTGGGAAAAGTACCCTGTTAAAGATGTTTAATAAAGTATTGCCTCCAAGCAAAGGTACATTATTTTATAATGGAAAAAACTTAGCAGAGTACGATTCGATCCGTTTAAGGCAGGAGGTCTCTTTAATTTCACAGGAAGTATTTCTCTTTGACACATCAATAAGAAATAATTTTGCGGAATTTTATCACTATCGTGGATTAAAGATACCAGATGATAAGAAAATGCTCGAATTTTTATCGATATGTTGCTTGGGCTTTCCGCTGGAACAGGATGCTGCGACGATGTCAGGCGGAGAGCGGCAAAGGTTGTATTTAGCAATATTTCTCTCTTTTGTGCCTAAGGTATTGATGCTGGACGAGCCAACAAGTGCGCTTGACGAAAAAATAAGCTTTGCCGTTATGGAGAATATCATTGCTTTTTCTAAAAAACATGACATTCACCTGCTTGTTATCAGCCATGACAAAAAGCTGACCGATGCTTTTTCCGAAAACACGATTACTTTTAGCAGAAGAGGTGAGGGCATTGATGGGCGCGGTTAAAATTGGTATTCTCCAGTTTGGCTTGATATATTTATTGTTGATTATTGTGATTATAATAATGAAACGGTCAAAGATTGATAAGGCGAAGCTGCTAATATGGGCAAGCTTTCGAATGACAGTACAGCTGGTTTTGGTAGGATATATATTAACCTATATTTTTGAAAATCCCCATCCTGTTTTTACAAGTTTTTTTTTAGTTGCGATGATCATTTTTTCGATTCAGCGTGTGTTGTCTAATCAAAAGGATTTGAATAAGAAATTTAAGTTGGCTGTCTCTTTGGCATTATGCATTTCCGGTCTTTTCGTACTTGTTTATTTTGTTTGCGCAGTGGTCGGTGAAAGTATTTTTAACCCGCAATATACGATTCCACTCGCAGGGATGATAATCGGAAATGCAATGACGGGCGTAACGATCGGGCTAAAAACATTTATGAACAATCTAAAAACTCAGCGACAAAAGATAGATACGTTATTAAATTTAGGAGTCGAGCCAAAGAATATTTTGAAGCCGTTTGTCAATGATGCACTTGAAACGGCACTTTTGCCGACGATTAACTCCATGCTGGGGATGGGTATTATTTTTCTGCCTGGAATGATGACAGGGCAAATTTTATCGGGAACCGTACCGACAACGGCAATCATGTATCAGATCGCAATCATGATTGCAATTAGTACATCCGTATGCTTAACTGTTTTTAGTTCCCTTAGTTTGGGATATCGGACACTGTATAATGCGGATAATCAAATTATGGCAGTAAGGAACGATGGTTAGGGGAAGATAAACAGCAGATATCTTGGATTACAAAAAGTTATCCTAGGTGGAGACTTTGCTCTATCTGATTTCTTGAAAATTCTGCTATCTGAATGAAGTTCACTTAAAAATGGAGGGTTAGAATGACAGCTCATACTGCAATACTCATTATTGATGCCCAAGTAGCAATGTTTTCCTATGAGAATCATCCCTTATATAACGGTGATACCGTTTTGCAAAATATTAAATTACTGCTTGACAATGCAAGAGAAAAAAATATCCCGGTAATATTTATCCAGCATACAGAGTGCGAAGAATTTGAAAAAGGCACTCCAACTTGGGAGATCTGTCCTGAAATTGCTCCTTTAAGTAAGGAAAGAGTAATTGAAAAAACGACTTGTGATTCCTTTCATAAAACGGATCTGCAGGAAGAACTGCAAAAACTCGGAATAACTGATTTGATTATTATGGGGATGCAGACAGAATATTGTGTGGATACCACTTGCCGGCGGGCATTTAGTTTAGGATACCATAACATTATTGTGAGTGATGCCCATTCGACATTTGATACGGAACAATTGTCAGGAAGACAAATTGTCGAACATCATAATCAAATTTTGAATGGAAGCTTTGCACAATTAAAATCTGCGGACGAAGTGCTTGAATTGTTGAGTAAATAATTATTAAACATGAGTGACATTTATGAACGAACAGTCACAAAATAGTAAGAGGTAACCATATGAAAAAATTAATAATCATTAATGGAACAATGGGAGTTGGCAAAAGTACGGTTTGTACCGAGTTGCTTAAAAAGCTGGCTCCAAGTGTTTTTTTAGATGGCGATTGGTGTTGGAATATGAATCCTTTTGTAGTTTCGGAAGAAAACAAGGAGATGGAATAAAGAATATCACCTTTCTGCTTCAATCATTTTTGCAAAATTCAAGCTATGAATATATTATTTTTTGCTGGGTTATTCATCAGGAAGAAATCTTCGAACAAATTTTACATCCATTACAGTGTGAACAATTTGAGCTTTATAAAATATCGCTGGTTTGTTCTGAAAATGCGCTTCGAAGCAGACTTCTTCAGGATGTGCAAAACGGTATCAGAGAAGCGGATGTTATGGAGAGAAGTGTTCAAAGAATGGCAATGTATATGAATATGGATACCATCAAAGTGGATGTAAGCAATATATCCGCGTTTCAGGCTGCAGAACAAATACAACAGATTGTAAAATAAATTCCCTTTGTTCGTGTTGTTTTTTGTAGTGAAATCAAAAATGAACATTGATAAAAAAAAACCAGGATAACATTAATTGTTATCCCGGCTTCCCGAAAAAATATATATCTTGACGATCTACGCCTTTCCCGATTATTGCCCTGACAAAACCGGTACTTCCGCTTCTTGTTCCTGTCCGCTCTTTTTATCTTTTGCTGGCCTGCGCAGCATGAGACTAAGGACAATTCCCAAAATCGCAATACCCATTAAGACGAAAAATGTATCACCAAAAGAAGAAGTCAAAGCATCTAGCGGTTGTCCCCCTTCTGACAAATGTGATTCCATTCTTCCGGATAAAATCGTTGATAATCCGGCAACAGCGAAGGACATCATCACTTGTTGGGCAGCATTGGTTAAAGAAGTAACCCGACTGACGAGATTTTGCGGTGCAGCCTGAATAATATGCGTATTTAAGGGCATCATCGACAATCCCATGCCTGCTCCAAGAAGCGCCAACGGAATTGCAAGCATAAGTGACCCGTCATCTGCCGAAATACGTGAAAGCAGAAAAGTCGCTGCGGTTACAAACGTTAATCCTGTAAAGACGACTGGTCTGGCACCAAAGCGGTCAAACAGACGTCCTCCTATCGGCATAAAAATTCCTGATGCCAACGCTTGAGGTAAAACCGCCAACCCTGATTCAAATGCGCTAAAACCTTTCGCTTGTTGTAAAAATTGCGGAACAAGAAAGATCGTTCCGAACAGTGCAATTTGCGTTATCCATTGCACAATAATCCCTCTTGTAAAATGATTTGAACGAAAAACACGCAGTTCTAAAAGCGGCTGTTTCCGCAGCAGTTCAACAATGATAAACAGCAGTAAAGCTGCTCCGCCAACAATAAGTCCGGTGATTGTTTCTGCCGCTGTCCAGCTCGTGCTTCCTTCGCTGACTCCATAAACAAGTGCCCCAAAGCCAAGCGGAGCAAGCAGCATCCCAAGAATATCAAGTACGGGTACGGACTGGCGATCAATATTTGGAAGCGTACGAATACCAATAAAGACTGCCAATACACCAATTGGTAAATTAATGAGAAAAATCCAATGCCAGCTGACATACTCTACTAACCATCCTGATAATACCGGACCAAGAGCCGGTGCAAGCAGCATAGGAATGCCAATCATCCCCATCACTTGTCCTACTTTATCAGGAGGACTAAGCCGATATGTAAAAGCCATTGCAATTGGTGCTACCATTCCACCACCAAGTCCTTGAATTACACGGAATAGAACTAGTTGGTTGATTCCGGAAGCGAAAGCACAAAGTGCTGAACCAATCGTAAACATGATAACAGAAAATAAAAATACCCTCTTTGCTCCGAAACGGTCGGATAACCAGCCTGCAAGCGGAATAACGGCAGCTTGAGCGAGCGCATATCCTGTAACCGTCCATTGTACAACAGAAATATTGCTATTAAAGTCTTTTATAAAGCCAGGTATAGCAACATTCATTGCTGTTCCATCAAGGATCACCATAAACATTCCTACGATAATAGCTAGAAGCGGTGCAAATACTTGTTTTATGGATGTTGCTTGTTGTGTATTTACGGCCGCCGCATCTTTTGAAGACATAAGCTACCTCCTTCATTTTTCAATTTTCCCTTGCCTTCCATGTATTGACCTGGCTATTATTAGGCATTACAATGGATAAAAAGAGAAAATAACATTTCCGGACAATTGTCCGGTATCCAAAATAATATCGGACAATTGTCCGATTGTCAATTAAAAAACTGTTAAGCTCAAGTAAAGATAAAGTGAACCCGTTTCTAACAAAAATTTAGCAAATAAGCTGGAGAATTTCCTTCTTAACCTATGAACGTTCACTTAGAGACGAGGATATTATTATTTAACAATAAAAAGATAAATCTTTGGATGGAAAAGGAGAATAAAAAAATGCCCACAAGTCCAAAAAGAAGAGACGCTAATCAAATTACCCGTGCCATTTTAGAAACGGCAGAATCATTATTTTTGGAATTCGGTGTGGAGAATGTCAGTATGCATCAAATTGCAAAAGCTGTAAATATTGGACAAGGAACGATGTATCGGCGTTATATGAACAAAGGTGATCTTTGTATGGATTTAATGAAAGAAAATTTCCGGGCACTGGAGGAGAAAACGCTTCACTATTTAGAAAAATCAACATCACTGTCAGTAAAGGAGAGGATGCAATCAATATTTAAACAACTATTGTACTTTTTAGACAAGCATTTCCGTTTGTTTGAGGTGATTCACTCTTATACAATATGTAAAAAAGGAAATAAACAATATTATGAAGCCACACCATATGTCTTTTTACATAAAACGATACAATCGCTGCTTGAAGAAGCAATCGAAGCAAAGGAGATTCATGCGGTCGATACAAATCTTACTGCCCACATGCTTCTTTCCACTCTTAATCCAAAGATGCATATGCATCTGCGCAAGAGTAACGGCTATTCTGTTGAGGAAATTAACGAGAGTTTTAATAAAACTTTTTTGCAGCCGTTGTTTCAAAATGAAAACGGATGATGAAAAAGTATAATAGTGGATTAGAATAGTTATTCCTCAATAAAGAGGGGGGTATAAAAAGTTTAATTTCTCTTCTTTCTGGTAAATACAAACTTGTGAAAATATTGGATCAGAATAGTTATTTGGAGTTTTTTGATATATAAAACTTAAAAAACATCAGGAATTAAATAAATGATGAAGCAGGCGGTCTTTGTCTTCAAAAAATAAAGTCGACTTACCCATGCCGTTTTCACCGACAAGGTATGTTACATGCGGGTGAAAAGTCAATTCGGTTAACGTTTTTATACTGGGCAAATAAAACGGATATTCATCGATAGATGGGATATTGTCTTTATCTAAACGGATACTTCTCAGATATTGATTAAGAAATTTGCTCATATTGCGATCCGCCTTTTTAGCGATATTTGTGCAACGGAGCAAAACACCAAGTATTCAGAAGTGAACCTTATTCTAAAATTGCCTACAGCACTTTATAGACAATGGGGAAATGCTCCGCTTTTTTATGGTCTCTATTATAACATTTTATTTATCTCTGAAAAACGAGATAACAATCCCGCCTTCGCCGGAATGGCTGGCAATTGCCGGACCCATTTCACTTAAGATCGTTTTTTTAAAGGAATACATCTTTTTTATTTCATCTAAAACCCGTTTGGCACGCTCATGCGCATGACAATGGGTCATGGTTAGTACTTTATCCTCAGCGTTTGATATATATCCGCTAATTTGTTCAATAAAACGGCGGATAGACTTTTTATCGCCCCGTACTTTTTCTGTTACTTCGATAGTGCCTTCTTCACTTGCCCGCATCAAGAGTTTGATGTTTAATGTTCTTGCAATGGCTCCTCTTACTTTATCAAGCCTGCCGCCACGCACGAGATTTTCCAGCGTTTTTAAAATAAATAACGTTACTGTATGCTCAACCCGGTCTTGTAAATGGGCGACGACTTGTTCAAAATCATTTCCTTCGGCAATTTTATTAGCCGCGTCTTGAAGCAACAGGATTAGCCCTGCAGACGCGGTTCTGCTGTTAATAACAGCAATTTTTCGATCCGGCTGTTCCTCAAGCAGCATATTCATACCCATCACGGCATGGTGATAGGCACTGCTAATACCTTCTGAGAGGCTTAACATAATGATAGGAACTTCCTTGGGAATTTGCTTGTATACTTCATAAAATTCATGCGGACCGGGTGCGGAAGATTGCGGAAAATCTTCGCTCTCTGTTAATTTATGCAAAAAAGAAGCAGCATCAATTGTATTTGTTTTATATTGTTGTGCACCAAAATGTACGTAAAGCGGTACGATTTGTATTTGTAAATCTTCGGCTAAAGATTGCGGGAGATCAGCACTTCCGTCTGTAATTAATTGAATAGTCATGTTATCACCTGTTCTGTTTTTTTTTGTCGGTTTATTCACTAGCATTGTAAGGAAATAAGCAAGAATCTGCCACCGGTTTCTTACATTTCCACCCTCTGGCATTTCGGGAGTTCAATAATTTAAGGAAAAATGGACGAAAAATATTAATCAAAGATATACCGTTTGATGTAAAACTAAAATTAATTTTTTAGCCAACAATATCAAAGAATTTTAAAAGCACTTACCAAAGTAAGTTATCATTATTCGCAAGTCCGTATCATCTTCATCTTTTTCAGCAGGTGCCTGCTTTTTAGTTTCTTATATGTTAAGCATATCATTGATCTGTGAATTGTTCCAATTTAGGCTAACATTCACTCGGGAACAGTCAATTTGCAATTTCTTATAAATGACTTGCGTCACCAATAATATACTTATAAGGTGGATATTACTGAACTGAAATTAGCAGCATATTTCGTTTATAATAGAAGCAGAGCAACAAACTTATGAAGAAAATACGAACGCTAAGTTTGAGTGAGAAAATGATTACAGAAAAATTTTGAATGTATAGAAGAACGAAAAAATGGAAGGAGAAATCAGTTTGAAAATAAGCGTTTTAGGAGGAGGAAGCGAGGTAGGCGCTTCTTGTTTACATATTGAAATCGCAGGTACAAATTTATTAATTGATGCGGGAATGAGGATGCACAGTGAAAATCTGCTTCCGGCATTGGGGATGGTGGAAAATTTAGGGAATCCAGAGGTCGTTCTTGTCACACATGCCCATGCGGATCATATCGGCGCTTTGCCGATTGTACACTCACTTTTTCCTGCGGTACCGATTTATGCTACTCCGCCGACGGCGGATTTAATGAAAATCATGATGAAGGATTCGTATAAAATCATGGAGCAGCGCTGCCGGGAAACTAATACATTGCCGCCGTTTTCCAAGGAACAAATAAACAAAGTCTTGGAGTCGCTACTTTTGTATCCGGCAAGCGGAAAACTGCGCATCGGCAACGTGAGAATTACCAGTTTCCGTGCCGGACATATTTTAGGAGCGGTGATGTTTCTCATTGAAGGGGAAGGGGAAACGCTTCTTGTCACAGGTGACTTAAGTTTTAAAGCGGGACGTACGATCCCGGGGGCACAGGTTGTCCAGGATATTCAACCCGATGTAGTCATTATGGAATCCACCTACGGAAACAGGCAACATGTGGATCGCAATACGGAGGAAAACCGACTGGCAATAGATGTCGCAGAGGTAGTTGCCGGCGGCGGCTTTGCCCTCGTCCCCTCCTTTGCCCTCGGCCGGGCACAGGAGGTGCTGCTTATTTTACAAGACTATATGGACAAAGGTCTTATTCCTGAATTTCCAATATACGTGGATGGATTGGTAACACCGATCAGCAGAATTTATAAGCAATATCCGCAATACTTAAAAGGCCCTGTTTCCCACCGGATTCGCAAGCACGGTGATGTCTTTTTAACGGAAGGTCGTTGTAAAGCAGTCGAGCCGAAAGAAAGAGAGGCAGTATTGAAGGGGAAGCCCGGCTGTATTGTCGCTTCTTCCGGGATGTTAACCGGCGGGGCAAGTTCATGGTATGCCGAGCGGTTAGTGTCGCAGGATAAAAATGCTATTTTTATTACCGGTTATCAGGATGAGGAGAGTCCCGGAAAAAAATTATTAAATGTTGCCGATGGGGAAGAAAATCAATTGGAGTTGAACGGGACAAGCTATGAAGTTAAATGCCGTGTTGGCAAATACGGATTATCTGCCCATGCGGATGCTAATGAAATGAACCGCTTTATTCAGTCTTTGAAGCCGACCTATACATTGCTTGTTCACGGGGATGATGAAGCGAGAAACCAGTTAAGCGGGCTTATTGACAACAGATATCAGCCAATACTTGTTGAAAACGGTGAAAGCTATCCGTTTGCGAAAAGGAAATCCGGGAAAGGAGTCCGCGGCAAGCGCTACCGTGACAGAGGCAATGCTTTTATGCACAGTAAAATTGGCACGATTTTGCTGTATGAAAAGGTAGGAGAAGCAAGTTTAAAGCTTGCAATTTGTATGGGAGTTCATGAGCGGACAAAAACATTTGTTTGTCAAACGTTGAAAAGCAAACTGGTAAAACTTCGTCTCGATCAAGTGGTGGAAACGGTCGATTATTGGAATCGATCCATCGATGAGTTAAAGGAAGTGGCAGACCGTGTTTTAACTTTTAGCCGCCCGTATCTGGAACATTTGAATTGGCAGGTGTTGCCGGAACGTAGTCTTTCATTAACAGATATTTTTCAAGCCTTAGAAACAGATAGTATAGAGAATAAGCTCGCCATTGCCTTAGCCCTGCAGGCACTTCCCGCAGACAAAAAGGTAAATGTGCCGGGGGAAACAGTGGAATATTTAATAGATGAAGAAGCAAAGGAGCAATTGACCAATCTGGCGCTGCCGATTCAAGGATTAGCCGTCAATCCGGCATTAGCGATGGATATCGTGCGGCAATTGCTTGGCGGACATCCGCGCTTTATCCGATGTGGCGTCGATGATCTCGGAACCGAAATGGAGCGGATCACCATCTATTTCGATTTCCCAGATGCTGTTTCGGAAGCTGAAAAAAAGGAATTTGCGGAAAAAATACGCCTGCAAACTGGCTGGAAAGTCGATTTTTCCGCCTCCATCCGCCAAGATTTGTTACAAACGGAAATTACGAAGCTTTTTGGACACTCTACCGGTTCACCGTCGATTCATCTGGCAGATCGGAAAATCGTTCTCTCTGGGCAAAAGCCGGAAGAAGCCGCTGAAAAGTTGAAGCAATTTCAAGAAACAACCGGTTTTATCTTGCAATTTAATGATGACCAAGGAGCGGGTCAAACGGATCATCAACCAGTCAATTTGATTCATGTACAACCTGTTGGTAAGAAGATGGAAAATAATGAAGCGATAGCAGAAGCAAAAAAATGGGCGGAAAAACGCGGTCTGACCATTTATAAAACAGGCATAAAGCAGTCTCAAGGCGGAAAAGTCATGGAGGTACATTTTATCTCACCGCAAATCGCCAAGCAGCATGAAGCAGATTTAGAAGAGTTATCCTACCTAATCGGTTTTCCTGTCACGTATGCGATGAATCCGAAGCAAAATGAAATCATCCGCTATACGGTGGAAGCAATTCCGGGAAGCTGGGAATTAAAGAAAAATCCGTCACTTCATATTGATAAAGCGGTTGTTTCCGTAAAACTGGCTGCGGAACCGGATGAATCCGAAGAAAACGCAATTCGTAAAAAAATAAAAAACGCAACTGGCTATACGCTGGAAGTGATTTGATTGCAAATGAACAGAAATGATCGAAAGGAATGGTATGTGCGGCGCGATGGATATATTTGCAATTTATTATGAAAATAAAAATGAAGAAAAAGCGGTAAAAATGGCTGCCTATATGAAAAATAACTTTCCGTTTTTAGGAATAGCCAAGCCGGAAAGAGTAAAGATTACAAAAGATTTTTTTAAACAGCGGAAGAAAGATAAGCAAATAGATTGGGAGTTTATTTTTACTTGTTACGAAATGCCGGAACGGGAATTTCACTATTTGGCTATCAGTTACCTGAGCTTAGTGAGAAAGCTGCTTGTGAAAGACGATATCGGGAAGATTGAAAAGCTGATTGTTAAGAATTCCTGGTGGGATTCAGTCGATAGTCTGGATGAAATTACCGGCTATATGTGTTTGCAATACCCGGAATTAAAGGAAGCCGTGATAATGAAGTGGGTTGCCTCTGATAATATTTGGCTGAAGCGGGTAGCGATCGACTTTCAGCTGCAATATAAAGAAAAGACAGATCCGGAAATGTTAAAAAAAGCAATTCTCTATAATTGCGATACGAACGAATTTTTTGTCAATAAGGCGATAGGCTGGTCGCTGCGAGAATATTCGAAAACAAATAAAGAATGGGTTAAACAATTCCTCAGGGAAGCAGAAGAAAAATTATCTCCGCTTAGTGTCCGGGAAGCGAGTAAATACTTATAAGAGAGCGGCAATGGATCCATCTTCTGATGAGTATTCCCATTTTTTATAGTAAATTTATAGCGATTTTTTTTTGAATATGAAGGAAAGGAAATCAGTATGACTCCTTTTACAGAAAAAGTAATTCGAATAATACAGGATATTCCGCAAGGAAAGGTTATGACGTACGGACAAATTGCAGAAATGTCGGGCAGTCCCAGAGCTGCCCGACAAGTTGTGCGGATTCTCCATTCCATGAGCAAAAAATACCGTCTTCCCTGGCACAGGGTCATTAATTCGCAAGGGAAAATCGGTCTGAGAGACAGTGATTCCTACAAAGAACAAAAATGGTTACTGGAGGGAGAAGGGATTGTTTTTCAAAAGGATGATTCGGTTGATCTCCGACAATTTCAGTTTCGTTCCGGAAAAGAAGGAAGATAGGAAAGGGAAGCTTCTTTAAGAAGCATCGGACAATTTTGCAATCGCCGCCGAAGATAAATGAGTGTCGCACAGGGAAGCACCGTTTAATGTTTACAGAATGGATAGGTTTCTCGGCTTTTTCAGCAAATTGTTTTCTGTAATTTTAACGTAGTTAGTCAGAAGTCTCCCATCCTCTATAGGTGGGTGATGAATGCCGTTCGGTATGAGGGTTACCTTTGGTAACTCGAAAACCGACAGATAGGCATGTTGCTGGAGGAGCTCCGATCGATGTCATCAAAAAATATATCCAGAA
>JAGKQJ010000111.1 GCA_017898095.1 Bacillaceae bacterium Marseille-Q3522
GATAAAAAGATGCTATAGGTATATGTATAGAAGAAAAACTGGGACTATTGGATGAAATAGACTCTTCATTTCTGGAATGTAATAGGATAGATGTAATATACAGTTTACTAACCATCTACTTATTCTTTTTTTTCTCCAAAGTATCACTTTTCAATTAATAAATTCAATCGCCCCTTTTTTTCTCTTTCATAAAGCGTTCTTTCAATTTTCGATATTGTTTCAACGCTTCTTCTACATGTTCAAGCTCATCTTTCGTTAAGCTTTCCCCGCCATCGCGAAACATGATACTGATTTGTTCTTCCGTACTTGATTCTTTTGTATTATTCAGGAGGGAGTCTACCGTTACTCCTAATGCTTTCGCAATATTATTAAGGATTTCTGGCTCTAACTTTTTTTGATAACCGGTTTCGATTTTGTTCATCTTACTTTGGGAAATTTTTATTTTATTGGCCAGCTCTAATTGCTGCATTCCTCTTTTTTCTCTTATTTCTTTTATCCTTTTTCCGATGTCCATTGTGCAAACCTCCTTAACACCTTAAATCAATTGTATAATTTCTAAAAAAGAAATCAAGAAAAAATTCTAAAAAGGAATAAAGTACTATTTACTTTCTAATATAGAATATTTATAATCGAATTAATATTTCTAAAACGGAAATTATTAAAATTGTATGAAATAAAGATGAAGGAGGGAAAAAATAAAATGATTAATCTTGAATTACCGCAATTGGATCATAAAGAGATACAAAAGAAAATGAAAGCGGCTCTTGAGAAATACCGGCTATACAAATATTTATCAATGGAAGAGAGGGAAGTATCGATTACTTCGGGCGGTGAACTCGGAATTCGCGTCTCTTCAAATAAAATAAGTGATCAAACTGGAAATGTTGCTGCTTATAATGTTGATCGGCAAGAATACAGAAAAAAATACTGTGAACAAATCGAACAAGCAGTAAAAAGGTTGCCGGAAATGGAAAGATTTCTTATTGAAGAAAGATACATGACTTCTGAAGGGGATTATTTAACAGACTATCAAGTTTATTGCTTTAAGTTCCAACCGCCAATTAGTGCGATGACTTATTCCAGAATAAGAAAGAAAGCATTTTACAGATTGGCTTTAAATCTAAATATTATAAAAACAATGTAAAGAAGAGAAGCCGCCAAATAGTTTGGCTTCTTTTTTTTATAGATGGCAGACTTTCATTCGGCTTAAGGTTTCATATACTAAATAAAATTACAGAAAAAAAAGTAGAAGAAAATGATAAAAAGATGATAAGAAAATGGTATGTTATTCGTTTTTAAGCGTGATAAATTAGTATTATAGCAAAAGATAAAAAAAAGAAGTAAAACTTTTGTAAGGGCTCAGATTTTGAGTCCTTTTCCTTTTGAAAAAGTTTATTTTTCTGGCGGGCTTAAAATTGTGAGAATCAGGTAGAAAATCTGCTTCATCTGATTTGGAAAAAGCCAACCTATGCTTCACTCAAAGGCGGTTTCTAAAATTTTCAAAGAAATGAAAAGAGGAGGGAAGCAACTGTGGATAAGCTCTATAAATCATTTGTTACTGCTCTCGGTGCTCTTGTTGGTTACATGTGGGGATGGTCGCCGCTATTACCTATCCTTCTATTGATTGTTATTTTGGATTATATTAGCGGCTTGATGGCTTCGGCAATCGAAGGAAAGCTTTCAAGCAAAACCGGTTTTAGGTCGATACCCAGAAAAATCATGATTTTTGTCATGGTGGCAATCGCAAATTTAATGGATGGCGCATTGGGAAATACGAATATTTTTCGCGATGCCGTCATCTTTTTTTATCTCGCTAATGAGTTGTTGAGTATTACCGAAAATGCCGGCCGGATTGGATTGCCAATTCCGAAGCAACTGTTAAGTGCGATAGAAGTGTTGAAGGGGAAAGGGAAATAAGCTGCCCGGGGCGGGTGGCTTTTTATTTTTCCATGCTTGAAAAGTAAAGGACTCCACCTCAACGCGTAGGTAAACAGACTGGGGAGAGTCCCCACCTGATTTTTCGAGTTCCTGATTTTGCTGAAAAACGTTTACTTTGAGGAGGTGATTCAAATGTAAAAATAAGTGAGGAATGTACAAGCATTAAAAAAGAAGATTCATAAAAATATTAAAAAGGGGAAGATGAAAAATGGTAAAATTCTTTATTGATCCGGGGCATGGCGGAAGTGACCCTGGTGCAGTTGCAAATGGAATTCAGGAGAAAAACATTACGTTGCAAATTGCGACTCGTGTTCGCGATATTCTTTTAGGAGAATATAATAATGCATCCGTGTTAATGAGCCGTACAGGCGATCAAACAGTAAGTCTTGGAGCCCGTACAAATGCAGCAAACAACTGGGGGGCGAACTACTACCTTTCCATTCATATTAACGCCGGCGGCGGGACAGGCTTTGAAAGCTACACCTACCCCGGAGTCGGTACACCGACAACCACGTATCAAAATATTGTTCATGCCGATGTGCTGGAACAAGTGGATTTTGCAGACCGCGGGAAAAAGCAGGCAAATTTTCATGTGTTAAGAGAGTCCAATATGCCGGCAATTCTAACTGAAAATGGATTTATTGATCGCGTGGAAGATGCGAACAAGTTAAAAAACAGCAGTTTCATTGAAAGTCTTGCCCGCGGGCATGTAAATGGACTGGCGGGGGCATTTGGGTTACCGAAAAAAGATACAGCTGTTTACCACATCGTTGTTGCCGGGGACACGGTTTGGTCATTAAGCAGACAATACGGCAGCACAGTCGAAGAAATCCGTATTTGGAACAATCTCGACAGCAATTACACGATTTATGTCGGGCAACGGTTGAGAGTAAAATAATAGTAGAAAAAGGAAGGGAACTTCTCTTTTGAAGTTCCCTTCTATTATTTTTTGCCATAAAAAACTTCTATTGGAGAGTAGTTTATACGTGAACAGTGTACGGTCAAACTCTCTGTATTAGTTCCGGGAAATTATTTTTTGCCGAATTAATATCCGTAGAAACCTCATAAGCTTCCATTTTTTCTGCATCATACGGCTTTAATATTTTCATCAGTATAGCAGTGTCACTAATGGAAGGATCCAGCCACCGTTCTTCATCCTCTTTCTTGAGAATAACCGGCATTCTGTCGTGGATGTCTTTCATTAGTTCGTTTGCTTCCGTGGTGATAATCGTGCAGCTATAAACAATTTTTCCGTTTGCAGATTTCCATGACTCCCATAATCCTGCCATTGCAAAAAGTTCATTGGATTTCATTTTAATTCGCATCGGTACTTTCGTATCAGGATCTTGAAGCTTCCAATCATAGAAGCTGTCCGCAACGATCAGGCAGCGTCTTTTCTTTAATGCATGACGAAAACTTGGCTTATCGGCAAGTGTTTCAGCGCGGGCATTGATCATTTTATAGCCAATCTTTTCATCCTTTGCCCAAGGCGGAACCAGTCCCCATTTCAGATAGCCGAGCCGATTTTTGCTGCCGTCATTGATTACGGCAAGAATTTTTTGCCCCGGAGCCACGTTGAAACTTGGGGAAAATAACTGTTCCTGGACAAATTGCTGAATCTCAAAGCGATTGATGATTTCTTTAACGGATACAGTAATCGTAAAACGGCCGCACATAATATTACCTCCATATCTTATAAATTTTTTATTGTGAAAATTCACATTTGAAAAGAATCCTGTCACTCGAAGCACAGGGAGAATGTTCAATCAGGTCAAGTAAAGTAGTCTCCTAATTTTCTGAATTTCCATAAAACAGGTTTACTGCAATCTGCCACTTTGTTTGCAAATGCTTATCAAACACTGGAAATTATTCAGATTTACTTTATCATAAATAGGTGGGCAATAAAAGCAATCCATATATAGAAAAAAGATGAGAGGAAAACTATCCACTAGTCAATTTTAAATTATTACAAATTTCGGTTTAACTAATATGATAATATTTATATTGAGTAAAGTTTTCTGAAAATAGATTTCACTATTGGGACAACTAATCTTTAAACATCAGCATCTGTCTCAAACATGTACTTATCTTATATTGAAAAATTATTGGAGAGGAGGGCAATGTTTGAAAATAATCGATTTAACGAAACAGATTGAATCGGGCATGAGCGTATATTTGGGCGATCCGGAAGTGGAAATAAAGGTTGTACAAACAATAGAAAAGAATACTTGGGAGCTTAGAGAACTTAAGCTTGGCACTCATACAGGGACGCATGTCGATGCAATTTCGCATATGCATAAAAACGGTAAAACATTAGATGAAATTCCGATAACAAGTTTTTTCGGAAAAGCGCAAATTGCCGATAAGGAAAAGGATTTTCCAAAAGGGAGCGGATTATTTTTTGCGGATGAGGTGGGAATGGAGGTATTGGAAAGATTATTGGCAGCAAAGCCTCCATTTGTAGGCGGACATATCGATACGGCATTAGAGCGGGCCTTATTAAAAGAAGAAATTGTCACCTATACAGACCTTATTCATCTCGATTTAATTCCGAAGGGTGTCACCTTTACTTTTATCGGCTTGCCGCTAAAGATTAAAAACGGGGATGGTTCCCCTGTCCGGGCGATTGCGTTACTGGAATAATGAAATAATTTTTGCAAGCTGAAACTTTGAGAAATCTGTTGGGAACCTGCATCTCCACAGTGAAATCCCTATCTGCAAATCGCTGATAAGAGACAAATTTTATGATTAAAAATTCCCACTTACGCTATACTTATAGGTATGAGGTCTTTACAAAAGAGACTGAGAGAAAGTTGCAACAAAGGGAAGGCAGGAAAGATCTAAACAAATTTTCCGCTCTTTTTTGCTTGCTGAAGCAAGCTCTCTAGCAGGGTAAAGAAAATGAAATCGAAAAAAATTCACTTCATTTTGTCATTTTTGCTCTCCTTAAAGTATAAATATAAAAGCGTGAAAAAAAATCACCTGGTATTGGCACGTACCAGGTGAAGGAAAGTAAAAATTTTTTATTTCACGAGCAAAATGATTAAAGCAAGAAACGTAACAAGAAAAAACAAGAAACCAGAAAAAGCGATAAACATCTTGTTCATCTTTTTCACCTCCTTGTTTACTTTATATTTTAATGCAAGGAATTTTATGTTATTATTTTTGAAAAAATGAACATTTTTTGCACCAATTTTAGGTGCTTTTTATTTTTTTGATAAAAGTGAAACTTTCAATAGTGGTTTACTGACGTACAGGAAGTACGAAATACCAGCGTTACAACTGATCACGGCTTTCTATATCAGAATTTATCCTCCATGTCGTCTTGTCACATTAAAAATTTGTTCTTTTCAAAGATACACCGGTGTAAATTAAGCAAAATATTAGTATCATCATCAGAGTCATGATATATTTGACGTATTCTTTATCCATATTAGGATGTATTTATGAGTATTTCAGATAATAATAGAAATATGAGGTGTTGTTATGGAAAAGGATTCAAGCCGGGTGAACAGTTTTAAAGAAGTGATGGGCAATTATCCTACCGGAGTAACAGTTGTCACAACGACGGACGAGGAAAAAGTTCCAGTCGGTTTAACTGTCAATTCTTTCGCTTCTGTGTCATTAGATCCGACGCTTATTCTTTGGTCGATTGATCATAAAGTGTCCTCCCATGATGTTTTCAAAAATGCAGACAAATTCGCTGTCCAAATTTTAGCTGCAGATCAAAGCGATCTTTGTATGTTGTTTGCCAGCAAAGGTACAGACCGTTTTGGCAATTGCGTCTGGAAATTTTCCGATCATCAGCTTCCGCTTCTTGCAGGTGTATGCGGAATCTTGCAATGCAAAAATATCAGACAGATTGATGCAGGAGATCACACGATTTTAATCGGTGAAGTGTTTGATATTCAAAAAACTGACAAAGAACCACTATTGTATCATCGCAGAAATTTCGGAAAAATACCTAACGAATTTTATCGTTAAAGTCATTTCCTGTATCAGCATACAGAAATGTTTCAAATGATAAAAAAGTACTTCTGCAGTTGCAGAAGTACACTTGTATTATTTTCCTTCTTGCGCAGTATGGATTTTACCGTTACAAATACGTATGCGCTGGATATTGTTTAATTTTCCACCTTCATTGCTACAAAAACACTCCGTGATCCATTTTATACAGTTGCCGGTAGCGCTGGTTACTGCGGATTAATGCAGCATGTGTTCCGCTCATTTCGATTTTTCCCTTGTCGATAAAAATAACCTTGTCTGTTTGCTCAATACCGATTAAATGATGGGTAATCCAGATGACAGTCTTATCATGTAGCGCAGTAAAGAGCGTTACTAATAAGTCTCGTTCTGTCTTCGGATCAAGCCCGATCGTTGGTTCATCCAGGATCACGATCGGCGTATTTTTCAGCAATATGCGTGCCAATGCGATTCTTTGTCTTTCTCCGCCGGAAAAACGCTGTCCTGTTTCTTCCATTTGTGTTTCCATCCCGTTTGCCAGTGAAGCGATATAAGAATCCAGCTGCACTGCTTTTATCACTTTTTCCAGTTCTTCCTTACTTGCATGGCGATTGCCGATTCGTATATTATTCGCAACAGTCGTGGCAAACAAATAAGGCTTTTGGTTTAGTACGGATATCATGTCATAAATTTGTTCTTGATAAAGAACCGGTTCCATATCATTGATGGTGATGCTGCCGGAGTCAGGAGTATAGACACCTTGCAATAGCTGTAACAAGGTGGTCTTCCCGGCACCGCTTTTACCAAGAATCGCAAGCTTTTCCCCTTGCTGCAAGGAGAGGGATATATTCTTTAAAGCAGGCTGCTGGTCTTTTTTATATGAAAAAGATACATTTTCCACTTTTATAGAAGCAAACGATGTATTGGGTTCGATTGCATTCTTCAGGGATTCAGCCGGAGCTTGCTGTTCAATTCGCTCCAGTCTCCGCAAAGATTCCTGGTATGACGGGATTTTCTCCATTGCATTGGAAACTGGCAGTAATCCTTCTAAAATCGGAAAAGTAATCAAGGTAAATGCCGCAATATAAGTCGGGGCAATGACACCATCTGCCGCCTGCTGTCCGGCCCAAATTCCCATGAAAATGAGTATTGCCCCGGAAATAAGCTGCAGCTGGAAGGTACGTTGCTGCTGCCAAAAATGCAGCTTTTTCTCGAGTTTATTGATTTTAAGCTGCTTGCTGGCAAAAAAATCGAAAAACCTTTTTTTCCGGCCGCTAATGATCCAGTCGCCTAAGCCAAATACCGCATCCGTTAAGCTACGGTAGAGGAGATTTCGTTCTGTTTTAAAATCAACCTGCATTTTATTTAAAAAGTACAGGGAGATAAGAGGATAGACAAACACAATCACACCAATGCAAATGGCGATCCATAAAGCAAAAATCCAATCGAAAGCCGCCAGGGTTATAACAGAAAATAAAAAAACAAACAGGGCGGAAACCGTTGGAAAAATCGTGCGGATATAGACATCTTGCAAATGTTCAATGTCATCGGCAAGTGTTCCCAGTAAATCTCCTGTCTGGAAGCGGGATCGAATAAATATAGCCTGCGGTTCCAACGCTTCATATAGCTTAACACGCATATTGGATAAAATTTTTAAGACTGCATTATGTCCGAGCAGTCTTTCCAAATAACGGGTCACTGCCTTTGAAATTCCAAATGTGCGTACAGCAACAATTGGAACATATAGTAGCATAATTGTTTCCGGTCTTTGCGAAGCACGTGTGATTAAGTAGCCGGAAATAAAGATCAGCATTGCACTTGCGATGACGGTCAAAAGGCCGAGAAGAATCGTAAGTGCAAACGATTTTCGATAAAGCTTTACATAGGGAAAAATGTACACACGGAAAAGATTCATTTTTTCACACCTCCAATTTGTGCCTGGATCAAATCATAATAGACACCTTTTTTATCGTATAGCTGCTGATGAGTACCAGCCTCCGTAATTTTCCCATGTGCTAAAACAAAAATGATATCCATTTGCTGCATCCAATGAAGACGGTGAGTTGCAAAGAAAACAAGCTTTTTTTCCATCAACGGGAGCATTAGCTGTTTTATCTCATGCTCTGTTTCGATGTCCAAATGAGCAGTCGGTTCATCGAATAGCATGATTGGCCGATTTTGTAAAACAGAGCGTGCCAAGGCAATCCGCTGTTCTTCCCCGCCACTCAAAGTCCGGCCTCCCTGGCCAATCCGTTCATCAAATCCGTTCGGCAGACTGTTAATGAACGCCGTTAACCCGGTTATTTCTGCCGCCTCTTCGATCTTTGCACTTGTTGCGTCCGGTTCATAAAAAGCAATATTTTCCGCAACTGTTCCGGAGAAAATATACGGATGCTGCGGAATATAGGTAACTTGCTGATGCCAATCCGGGCTCGTAAAGTCTGGCAGTTTCGTTTCGTTGATGGATATATCTCCATTCGATGGACGAGTAAACCCGGACAGTATATCAATGAGTGTCGATTTACCGGCACCGGAAAAACCGATTATCCCGACTTTTTGAAACCCAGTGACGGAAAAGCAAATATTTTTTAAAAGCAACCGATTTTCCTCATCCGCCTTCTTTTTCAAGTTTTTTATCGTAAGCACGGTCTTCTCATTCCAACGAGGAAGCGTTGCATTAGCCGCAGACGGGATGTTTTCTGCTGCAGCGAGAAATTGATGAATGTTTTCGCCGGCTTCCTTTCCATCCATCGTTGCGTGATAGTCATTTCCCAGTTCGCGAATCGGCAAATAAAATTCCGGAGCTAAGATTAAAGCGATTAACGCCGGTTCAAGTGCGATCATTCCATCAATTAAGCGAATTCCCAGTTCTACGGCAACGACGGCAATCGATAAGCTGGAAAAAAAATCTAGAGAAAAGGTAGAAAGAAAGGCGATCCGCAATGTCCGGTTTGTCGCAATCCGGTATTTGTTGCTGACCTCTGCAATAGCTTCTTTATGTTGTTTGCTTTTTCCCAAAAATTTCAGAGTCACGAGCCCCCTAAGAGAATCAACAAAATGTCTTGATAACAGACGGTATGTATCAAATTGAGCCGTAATTTGATGCCGGGCAACGAAGCCTAAAAGAATTAAAAAAGCAATCATAATCGGCATTGTAACGGCCAAAACTATTCCTGAAAGGAGATCAACGGAAAACACATAGATAAGCAATAACAATGGAATAACAACCATAGAAACGGATCTTGGGATAAATAACTGCAAATAGGTTTTAAATTGGGGAATACCTTCCAGACAGAGTGTAATCATGTTGCCGCTGCCTTGTTTACCAACGGTACGCGGTCCTAACTGAAATAGACTTTGTAACAATTTGTTTTGCATGCCGGATGCCGTTTTTTCGGCAAAATGGAAAGCTAGCCGCTCCTTTCCCAGTTGTAAAAGATGGCGGAAAACGAAAAAGCCCGCAAAATAAAAAAAGAGGGGAAGGGCAGATTGCCACTTCCCGCCTGAAAACAGCTGCGTAATCGCCTTTGCCAGAAAAAGTGCCTGCCCCATAAGAGCGACTGCTTGTAAGGTTGTCATTACGCCGGTAAGGAAAAACAAAAGCTTGCTTCCCTTATAATGAAAGAGATGTTTATCCATTCGTATTCAAAATGCTCCTTTAACCAGTTTGCAATTTCAATATCATGCATCACAGGTTGTTTTTCTTTTAATGTTCAAGATGCTCCTTATCACTTACCCGCTTGCGAAAAATATAATAGCTCCAAATCTGATAGCCGAGAACAAAAGGTAATAATGAAACAGCAACAATCGTCATCACCTTTAACGAATACGCACCGGATGATGCATTATAAACGGTTAAATTATTTGCGGCATCAATTGAGCTGATCATCACATTCGGGAAAAGGTAGACGAAGAAAGAAGCCGTTACAAGCATAACAACCAGCCCGGTCGACGCAAAGCTCCAGCCCTCTTTTCCTTTATGGAGAAAGTAATATAGTATTAAGTATACCGCAACAGCTGCCGCATATAAAGGAATCATCAGCGCTCCTTTTTCCGTAAATGCATTTGTGGAAAAAATCGTCATGATAACGAATAAGACAATCACGCCTGCAGTTACATAATACATTTTCCTAGCTGCAAGTCTTGCTCTTTCTCTTAATTCCCCATCTGTCTTTAAGGAAATAAAGCTTAATCCGTGCATATAGCTGAGTAAGACAAAAGCAACGCCGCCGGTAAGCGTATACAGGTTGATAATCGATGAGAAGGTTGGATACAGATTCATTTGATTATCTATCGGAAGACCTTTTATCAGGCCGGAAAAAAGGACTCCCAGTAAGAGCGGCGGCAGCAAGCCTCCCAAAAAGATCGACCAGTCCCAAATCGAACGCCAGTTATTCTTATCGACTTTTCCACGGAACTCGAAGGAAACACCCCTGGCAATTAACGCTAATAAAAGGATGACAAACGGTAAATAATAGCCGCTGAATAAGGTGGCATACCAATGCGGGAAGGCGGCAAACATCGCACCGCCGGCTGTAATCAGCCATACTTCGTTTGCATCCCAAAACGGCCCAATCGTGTTAATCAGGATTCGTTTTTCAAAATCATTTTTTGCTAAAAATTTTGTCGCCATGCCGACACCAAAGTCAAATCCCTCCAAAAAGACAAAGCCGACAAACAAAACAGCGACGAGAAGAAACCATAGTTCACTTAGTTGCATGCTGAACACCTCCATAGCCAAAAGGATCGGATGCAGAGACATCTTCTTTTTGTTTTTCATTCGGTCCCTGTTTAATCACTTTGACAAATAAGTAGACCATCGCAATTGCCAGCAAGGTATAAATCAAAGAAAAGGCAATTAAGGAAAACAGTATTTGTCCTGCAGATACATTTGGGCTTACGGCATCAGCCGTTTTCATTAATCCGTTTACAACCCACGGCTGGCGGCCGATTTCAGACATGATCCAGCCAAAGGAATTCCCGATGTAAGGAATAAAGATCGCGAACACCATCCATTTTAAATATTTTCTGCTTGTTTCAATTTTTTTGCGCCATCTTAAAATCAGGCCGATCAAACCAAGCATTACTAATAAACCGCCGGTAGCGACCATAATGCGGAAGCTCCAAAAAGTTGTTTTAACGGGAGGAATATAATTTCCTTCGCCGTATTTCTGTTCATATTCCTCCTGCAGCTTATTCATCCCGTCGACACTTCCCTCAAATTTTCCGTAGGACAAAAAGCTGAGAGCATACGGAATTTCCACGCGCATCGTTGTTTCTTTTTTTTCCGTATCGATGTTGCCGAATGTTGTCCAAGGAGCCGGATCGGCACTGTCTTCCCATAAGGCTTCTGCTGCGGCCATTTTCATTGGCTGTGCATTCATTAAATATTGTGCCTGCGCATGACCTGAAAAGGCAATTCCCAATGAAGCAATCACACCGATAACTAATGTCATGGTAATAGATCGTTTATAGAAATCTAAATCTTGCTTTTTCAATAGCTTCCAAGCGCTTACACCAATGACAAAAAAGCAGGCGGTCGCAAAGCTGGCAAAAATCGTGTGCGGAAAGGCAACCCACAGCTTCGGATTGGTAATGAGTGCGAAGAAATCCGTCATTTCTGCGCGGCCGTTTTGCAGCGTGTATCCGAGCGGATTTTGCATAAATGAATTAGCCGCCAATATCCAAAATGCGGATATCATTGTTCCAATAGAGACAAGCCATATACATGCTAAATGAAGCTTTTTCGGTAATCTGCCCCAGCCAAAGATCCAAAGCCCGATAAAGGTTGATTCCATGAAAAAGGCAAGCAGTGCTTCTACAGCAAGCGGAGCTCCGAAAACATCGCCGACAAAGCGAGAATAACTTGACCAATTCATGCCAAACTGAAATTCTTGGATGATCCCTGTAACAACCCCGATGGCAAAATTAATTAAGAAGAATTTTCCCCAAAACTTTGTCATTTTTAAATAGATTTCGTCTTTCTTCACTAAATAGGCTGTCTGCATAATTGCTAAGATGAAAGCAAGTCCAATCGACAGCGGTACAAAAATAAAGTGAAATAATGTAGTGGAAGCAAATTGTATTCGTGCTAAAATAAGTTCTTCCATGTTTCCCCCTCCATTTCTTCTTTCTAGAATTCACAATATCACAACATTCACGTTCATTTGTGAACTTTCAATCAAATTAAAGTTACGATTTTAGTAAACTTAATATTTTTGTGTTTTTATTATTGACAAATAGGATGTAATTGTGATTCTAAGGTGAAAAATGTCTAAAAATCAGGAAACATATATG
>JAGKQJ010000112.1 GCA_017898095.1 Bacillaceae bacterium Marseille-Q3522
CATATTTTCTCTTCCTTGTCTTTCACCGATGTAATAAATATTCTATCATAAAGACAATTTTCCTGCTTTTTCAGAGAAAAAGAGTTTCAGCCCGTTCAGTGAGATAAGAATTTTCTTAGAGCTTTAGCTCTTAGAAAATTCAATCGGGCTCTGCGCGACAAGGTTTTTCTTAGAGCTTCAGCTCTTAGAAAAATCAGTCAGGCTCTGCGTGACAAGGTTTTTTTCTTGCGAAAAAAAACTCAAACTATTCAACGAGAACGGTTTGAGTTCTTTTTGCTGCTATTATTAACCGAAGCTTCATGTAAAGCTGATAATTCTCTTTCCAACTTATCAAGTAAAAGCTTTCCATCATGTCCCGCAATTAATCCGAGCCGGACTGCAAAATCTATTTCCCTGGATAAACCGAACATTTGAGTATCCAGCACATCTTCATAAAGTGGACATTGTGGCATGGTCAGATTATCCATTTGTACTTTAATAAGCTTTAATATTTTATCAGCATCAGCCTTCAAAAGCGCACGTGCCTTTTCTTTATGATTAATTAACATTTCTGAAGTCAATACGATCCCCCCGTTTCCGAGCGATTATCCTATTAATAAATTTTATACTTTAAAAAATAAAAATGCAAGAATAAAAAAGGCTGCTGCCTGCGATAAAACTTGGAAATCATTATTTCTTTCAACAAACTCTTCAACAGCCCATCATATATTTGTATAATAAAAGAAAAGCTTAGATGATTCAGACACAAAAGTACTCAATATTTTTCTTATTGAATGCGCTGTCACAATTGAAATAAAAAAATAATGCTTAGTGGAGGCATGTCATGAATTCAATTATTACGTTGAAAGGGAAAGTAAAATATACCATCACCCTGGATCCGAGTGTATGGATCTTTGATGACCGCAAATTAGATTTAACGAGTTATTTTTTGCAAAATAATGAACAAAAAAACGAGAACATAAATGATACAGAAAAAGTCGCCTTAAATTGGGAAAGAGAAATCAGAGAAGGTTCCGTTTTTCCGCCGACTTTAAAAACAGAAAAACGCTATCAAAAAGAAAAAATTCTTACCGGAACCTTTGCTATACCGCTTCTTCCATTTATTAATAATGCGGAACCCGAGAATGATGCGACAGAAATGATAATTGAACAATCAGACGGTCAAGTTATCGTTCCACTTGAAGATGCGAAAACATTTGTAGCAGGCTTTTCCAAAGACGGGAAACCTCTCCTTGAAGATGGCCCTATCCACCTTTATTTCGGGGACGGTAGAAATAAACACAACCCGTACAGAGACATTCAAGCACTAATTGTAAAGTGAAACTTCCTTCACTGGGGGTTTAAATGCCCCTTAATCTGCGATACATTAGAAGCCGCATGTCAGAAAACAGTTGCAAGTTACCGGAAAAACAGATGTTGATTTCAAAGGGGGAAAACCAATTCCGGAAGACAGAAGTCATAGCTAACAATAATCTCTGACTTCCGGCCTCTGTTACAGTAAATCAGCTGCTAATTGGGCAAGTTTTGACCGTTCTCCTTTTATTAATTTTATATGGCCGGATATGGCTTCTTTTTTCATTTTTTCAACCACATATGTTAGTCCATTATTGAAAGCATCTAAATATGGGTGGTCAATTTGAGCAGGATCGCCCATTAGCACAATTTTACTATTTTCTCCTACTCTAGTTAATATTGTTTTCACTTCATGTTTTGTTAAATTTTGCGCTTCATCGATAATAATAAATTGATCCGGAATACTTCGCCCCCTAATATATGTTAATGCTTCCACTTCAATCGAACCCATTCCGGCTAAAATTGCGTCAAGCTCCCCCGGTTTTTTTACATTAAATAAATACTCTAAATTATCAAATATTGGCTGCATCCAAGGCCGGAGTTTTTCTTGCTTCTCACCCGGTAAAAAGCCAAGATCCTTTCCAACCGGAACGATCGGCCTTGCGATCAGCAATTTTTTATATATACTGAGATCTTCTGTCTGTATTAGTCCTGAAGCAAGAGCAAGCAATGTTTTCCCGGTACCGGCTTTTCCAATTAAAGTGATGAGCGGGAGATCCTTACGCAATAATATTTCAAATGCCATTAACTGCTGAATATTTCTCGAACGAATCCCCCAAATATGTTCATTTTGAAAAACGAGCTTTTTCAGCTTTTTAACAGAAGGATCTGCAACGCCAATCGCCGAAGCAGAAGAACCTAAAGCATCTTTTAACACGAAAAATTGATTTGGATAACAATCATGATTACCGATTTCAGAAAGCAGCAGCTCGCCATTTTGATAAAATTGGTTAATTAATTTTAAATCAACGTATATTTCACTAAATCCGCTATATATTTGCTTGTTCTCGATCACACGGTCATGTAGAAAATCTTCGGCCAACAGCCCGATTGCATCTGCTTTCACTCGCATTAAAGCATCCTTACTTACTAAAATAACTGTCTTTGCCTCTTCCTCTATTGATAAATTTTTTGCCACCGCAAGAATCCGGTTATCATTATTTTTCTCCAAAAAAACTTCCTGTAACTGATGAAAGGAACGATGATTCAACTCTATTCTTACACTACCTCCATGATCTAGTAGAATATTTTCATGCAGCTTCCCTCCTTGTCTTAATTTATCCATTATCCGGGAAAACTGCCTCGCATTCCTGCCGATTTCATCCATATATCTCTTTTTCGAATCGATTTCTTCTAATACAACGGCTGGTATGACAACCTCATTATCCTCAAATGAAAAAATAGCATTCGGGTCCTGCAGCAAGACATTCGTGTCCAATACATATATTTTCCCCAATCCAATGCCCCCGATCTATTGATGCCTGTTCGTTCTCGTAACCTTCACTTTTGTGATCTTGATTGCCTTTATTACTTAAGATAGATGGACTTTGGTAAAATATATGTTTTCCCGTATAAAGATAGAAGAATTTTTGCACAATAACCTGTAACAACGTTATTGAACATGATTGGAGGTTATTCAAAATGAAAAAAGGATTTCTAATATTATTTATCGCACTTTTGGCAGGTTGCAACCAAAATCAGGATACAGCAGAGCAGAGAAATGATTTAATCCATGTAAAAAACACTTCTTTCCAGGAAGAGGTAGATCGCGAAAATGGACAAGTAATTGCAGAAAGATTAGTTGATATTGCTTCACGGGATAAGAATGTGAAAAATGCGACAGCAGTTGTACTTGGAAGATATGCAATTGTGGGAATCGATGTCGATCCCAACTTAGAACGATCAGAAGTTGGTTCGATAAAATATTCTGTTGCTGAAAGTTTAAAACATGACCCTTACGGTGCGCAGGCTGCGATTGTTGCCGACCCTGATACGACAGCACGGATAAGAGAGCTCGCTGCTGATATCCGTGCAGGTGAGCCGGCACAGGGTATTATGAATGAGCTTGCCGATATATCCGGACGCTTAATGCCTGAGGTCCCGGCAGATATTATTGACCCTAATCCTAAAAACGGAACGGAGAAACCGAAAAACAAACAAAATGTGAATGACAATAAAGAACTTGAGAAAGAACAACAGCAGCAATCAAAGAATCAAAAAAAATAAAGATTACCTACCACTTGTACCATCCACGTCTTTTTTCAATCGTACTAAAATAGAGATATGTTATACTTAAATGGAAGATTGAAAAAAGCCTGAGGTGTAAACAATGAAAGTAAAATGTGTGATCTGTGATAAAATCGAATCGATCGATGACGATAGCTTTCTCGCAAAACGGTTACGGAATCGCCCCATACACACTTACATGTGTGAAACGTGTGAAAAAAGAATTGCGGAAAACACGAAAAAAAGATTGGAGACCGGGAAATTTATCTTTTACTCCGGAAAAAACGGAACAAAATGAGGAATGCAAATAATGTGAACATTCTTCTTTATAGGGGATACGGCGCTTTTATCAGCGGTAAAAAAGACTGTCCATGGAAAAATTTCCGGACAGTCTTTTTTTTGTTATTATGATTTTATATCTTGCTTTCTCCGTTGCCGGAGGCGGAGTTTATAAATAATTAACAAGACCGCTGCAACAGCCAATCCTTCTCCAACTGGTAGAAAGATGGAAAAAAAGGTGAGTATCGTACACCCCAGAATAAGCAACGTATACACTACGATCGATTTCAGGAGTGGAAGTTTCCGCGAAAAACCAAGCTTAAAAACGATTATCGTTAAGACGATTATCGTAAGATATAAATACCACATACCTCGATCTGGATTTTCTGAAACATTATATAATGCTGCAAAAAACGATAAATGACGATCAATATCAGGCATTATTTGATCCGCCTCCTTTAAAAAATGGTTTCACCCTTTGAATACGCTTTCGGAAATATCCACAAAATTCAGACGGAATAAAAGATACTCCACCTGAGTTTGTTTTTGTAGGATACCTGGCTGTGACCTCGTTTAAACCGGGGAATCAGGTGAAGTCTCCACTCTTTTAATGGAAGAATCCCATCCATATTTCGTCAAGAGCAGGGTCTTCACCCTTTAATCATTTGCTTATAAATCACGTATATCAAACTGAAAATATTCCTTGCTGGTTTAAAATTTGCAGCTCCAATTATTCATTTATTTCCGCATATTTCTTTTTTCTTGCAGATCTTTCCCGTTCATTTTTATCGAGAATTTTCTTTCTTAAGCGGATTGATTCCGGTGTCACTTCACAATATTCATCATCATTCAAATACTCAAGCGCTTCTTCCAATGACATGAGCCGCGGTTTTTTTAATACGGAAGTTTGATCTTTTGTTGCCGAGCGCATATTTGTCATTTGCTTCATTTTTGTAACATTAACGGAAAGATCATTTTCTCTCGTATGTTCGCCGACAATCATGCCTTCATAGATTTCCGTACCGGGCTCTACGAAGATCGTACCGCGGTCTTCCACCTGCATGATGCCGTAAGGCGAAGCCTTTCCTGTTTCCATGGAAACGAGAACACCTTGATGGCGGCCGCCAACTTTGCCTTTTTGCATCGGCTGATAGCTGTCAAAGGAGTGGTTTATGATCCCGAATCCCCGTGTTAGTGACAAAAACTCCGTCGTATAACCGATTAAGCCACGTGCAGGAATGTGAAAAATTAAGCGAACCTGCCCTGTCCCATTATTAATCATATCTAGCATTTCCGCTTTCCTGGCACCCAATGATTCGATAACGGACCCTGTATATTCTTCTGGAACATCAATTTGCACTCTCTCAAATGGTTCACAGCGTACGCCATCTATTTCCTTGACAATCACTTCAGGTTTCGACACTTGCAATTCATAGCCTTCGCGCCTCATATTTTCGATTAAAATCGATAAATGGAGCTCTCCTCGTCCTGAGACGATCCAGGCATCAGGGGAATCCGTATTATCAACACGCAGGCTGACATCTGTCTGCAATTGTGTATGAAGCCTTTCTTCTATTTTGCGTGACGTGAGGTATTTGCCTTCCCGGCCGGCAAACGGGCTGTTATTTACGAGAAAAGTCATTTGCAGCGTTGGCTCGTCAATACGGAGCAGCGGCAGTGCTTCCTGGTCATCAACAGGACAAACCGTTTCTCCGACATTTATATCTTCCATTCCCGATACCGCAACTAAATCGCCGGCATATGCTTCTTCGATTTCTTGCTTTTTCAAGCCAAAAAAGCCAAACATTTTTGTAACGCGAAATTGTTTTACCGTTCCATCCAACTTTAACAATGCGACCTGCTGGCCGACATGCATTTTGCCGCGGAAAATACGGCCGATGCCGATTCTGCCGACATAATCGTTATAATCAAGCAGGGCAACCTGGAATTGCAAAGGATCCTGCCTGTTATCTATTGGAGCCGGGATATGTTCGACAATCATCTCATAGAGAGCCTGCATATTCTCATCTTGCTTATCCGCTTGAAAGCTTGCTGTTCCATTAATGGCAGAGGCATACACAACCGGGAATTCAAGCTGATCCTCATTTGCGCCCAATTCAATAAATAAATCAATGACTTCATCGACAACTTCCTCAGGGCGGGCAAATTCACGGTCAATTTTATTGACAACAACTATAGGTGTTAAATTTTGCTCAAGTGCTTTTTTCAATACAAAGCGCGTCTGCGGCATACAACCTTCATAAGCATCGACAACAAGAAGGACACCGTCAACCATTCTCATAATCCGTTCCACTTCGCCGCCAAAATCGGCATGTCCCGGAGTATCAAGAATATTAATTTTTATATCCTTATATTGGATCGCTGTATTTTTCGCTAAAATCGTAATTCCGCGTTCTCTTTCCAAATCATTTGAATCCATTGCCCGTTCTTCAATATGTTCATTCTTGCGGAAAATCCCGGATTGCTTTAAAAGCTGGTCTACCAACGTCGTTTTCCCGTGATCAACGTGAGCAATAATCGCTATATTGCGTATATCTTCTCTTTTTTGCAAAGAAATTCACTCCTACATTTTATTTCCCATATTTTTTACTTCTGAGGATTGTAACCCGCAGTTTCTTTATAGAGAGGAAATGCCAATTTTAGTTGCAACACATGGCGTCCTTATTGTCGCTTTATATAACTGATACATTATAACATAAATATTGTGGAAAAAGAAAAATTTTTGCGGTAAAATAGTAAAGTAAACGCTTTAATCGTTTAGTACCGTTCAATCTTTTAATAATAAGGAGCTGCATTAATAGTGAAACAAATAAAATGGAATTTTCTTCTCCTTGCTGCAGCTGCTGTTGCGGCAATTATGGGGATAGGAATTTCAATCGCAGAACGCAGTGTAACCGGAGCAATTGCCTCATTCGCTGTTTTTCTCGTTATGATGGGGGCGGGTTTTTCAACTAAGAAAGCACAACGAAAATAGGGGAGTCTGTAAAATAATTTTATCAGCCGAAAACTCGTTTTCGGTCATTCAGACGAAGGCTGAATGAAAGTACCTTAGAACCTCATGACTTTAGTCATGAGAGGTTCAGAAATCCTTTTCTATTATTTTTTTTCATATTCTAGCTTTTTTCTCATATGAATGATAATAGAGGAGGTAGTTTAACATGCGATACAGTCCAATTTATAATAAAAATGATAAACATCCATTTATTGCTGTCATATTCTTATTTGCTCTTCTTTTTCTTATTACCCTGCAATTACATTTCAGTTCCGATTCGATCCGGAAAGTAATTGGCGATATCAAAACAGAAGAATTATTTATTTATTTATTTAAATCGGAAAACCATGCTTTTTTTGCAGATGAACAGCAAAATTTATTTTCCTTTCAAAAGCTGACAGATATTTTTTTTCAAGTAGCAACCAATATAAAACCAACAGATGCACGAACCTTTTTAGGAAATGAGATACCCGGTTTTGTTTTTTATGATACGATCGTAGTCGGGACTGATGAAAATATCCCGCTTTCCAGCATTCCTTTTGAATCACTTCCCTCTCCCGAGGTATTAGAAAACGAAAAAGAAGTTGCGGAGGAAAAACTACCGGGAACAAATGAAGTACCGCAGCCGGCACCGCCGCCAACTGCGAAAACGGAGACTGTCTTTATTTATCACTCACATAATTTGGAAGCATTTTTGCCGTTGTTAAAGGATGCCGATTCCCCAAATAAAGCAATCAGCTCCGATGAACGCGTTAACGTTGTCGGGCTGGGCAAAAGGTTAACGGCAAATTTGCAGACAAAGGGTATCGGCACCGTTCATAATACAACAAATATTAACGCCGAATTATTAAAAAGAGGCTTAACATATTCCGATTCTTACGACGTATCAAAAGAAATAGTCCAAGAAGCTTATGCGAATAATAACCAGTTAAAGTATTTTATTGATATTCACCGTGACAATCTGCGAAAAGATAAAACGACGGTGACAATTAATGGAGAAGATTATGCAAAATTATACTTTATCGTTGGGAAAGAGCATAGAAACTATGAAAGAAATCTGGCATTCACTGAAAAATTAAATGAAGAGTTAAAGAAACGCTATCCCGGCATCTCAAGAGGAGTGTATATCAAAAGTTATCATGATGGAAACGGCGTGTATAATCAAGATATTTCCGATCGTGCGATCTTACTGGAACTGGGTGGTGTTGACAACGAACTGGAAGAACTTTGGAAAAGTATTGATGCATTTTCCGAGGTGTTTACTGATATCTATTCAGAAGAAACAAATAGAAGCGAACAGTGATCTCGATTTCAAAGGCTAATAATGACACTCCACCGCCTGATTATTAAATTCCGCCGATTAAAGATAAATAAGCTTTTTACACTTGCATCACCGAGGATTCCCTTTCCTCTACTTAAACGCAAGCGACTAGCAACGGTCTGGTGCGTCAACCGAAGGTGTCATGCCCTATCTATCGTAGCTAGGATTTCTCCTAACTGAGTTTGGTGAACTTACCCTTGAAGGGACGAAACTGAAAATCACGCAACTTCTTTTTCAGAAGCCACGATGCCTTTAGGCTCGTGGTAGTTCACAATTATTTCTCTAGGTATTTTTTTGTGATTTCCTGGTGCAGTCCCGGTTTTGCAAAAAAAATGGAATTTTGCTTAAGAAAGTTTAGAGGTTCTCCACTTAACGTTGTACATATTCCGCCAAGCTCTTCCACAAGAATCACACCTGCGGCAAAATCCCATGGCGACAAGCGCAGCGTTATATATGCATCAAGCCTGCCGGCAGCAACACTTGCTATTTCCAATGCAGCTGATCCAAATGACCTTGTTCCACGGGCATCCTTCACTAAAGGAGCCAAAATTTTCGGATCAATCCGTCGATTTTCTGTTACCCATGTCGGATTTAAACCAATGATTGATTCGGAAACCGCTACTTCTTGTAGTGGGGGGAGCTTTGTGTCATTTAAAAAAACACCCTCCCCTTTTTTTCCGTGGTACAGTTCATCAAAAACAACATCATAAATAAGACCGATTTTTCCAATTCCATTTTCAAATATCCCTATGGAAATTGCAAAATTACGTTGCTGATGAACAAAATTCATCGTTCCGTCTATTGGATCAATAATCCAGACAACGCCATCCAAATCAGTAAGTTTATCACCAAACCCTTCTTCTCCCATAATTCGGTGACCGGGATATGTTTCATTAATTTTTTTGATAAAAAATTGCTCCGTTTTTTTATCCATATTCGTAACGAGATCATTTTTATTTGATTTTGTCTCAATTGTTAATGTTGTTTGAAATGATTTTTTAATCTCTTCAGCAGCTTCTTTAATCCACTTTCTCGCGTATGTATCAATTTCTGTCCAATTATTCATGTTAAAGCCTCCGTAACTCTTTCTTAATGTATTGCTCCTCTTTATTATATACCCGAATAATTCCGTAATCATGTTTGAATAAAAATGTGAAAATGTCTTCAGTGTGTAGTATTACTGCCCCTTAATCTGCGATAAAATAAGCTTAACGAAAAAAGCGAAGAACAGCAAGCTTTTCAACAAAAAAATAATAACGGACTTCCTTAACTTTATTAAGTGAGTCCGTTATTATTGGCGTAAGTCACATTTCATTTGGTTTTACTTTTTCTCCTTTTTTATAAAGCATTTAATCGTAATAGCTCAGCTCTGATTTTTTCCAGTTTCTCTTTGCTTTCCAATTGCTTCGTCTCATCCTTTTCATTCATTGCATCGAATAATGTTGCGAGCTCATAATCCAACTCTAAACGAAGCACAGCCGTTCTTTCTCTTTCGCCGTCTCTCTTTTTAACGGTATTCATTAATTGTTTCATGGATCTTGCACCCCTTCCCATTTTAGTAACTCTCTCGCAATGTTTTTTGTTTTCTGACTATTTTAATTATTATATTATGTGGTATTTGAAAAACTTGCAACTAATTTGTGCTCATATCTATAAAATTAATATCAATTAACACAATATTTACCAAGTTATAATTTTTGTACTATTTCCCTAAATCCTTTGATAATAGGCTTTCTTCACAATTACCTTGCACAAAATCGTCCTATAATTTTGTTGAAATTACCAAATAAAATAATAGATTTTTTTATCTTTACGATTCATGCAATTTCATCTTAATAATTGTTGAACGATTAGCATTCTTCACTGCTTGTATCGTTCGATAGGATGAATAACCGCTAATTTTTTCAAATTCATTGCAAATTTTCATTTCCTCTGCTTTTCCCGGGACAATTTCCTTAAAGCGGCGATATATGGTGAGAAAGGTTTCGTGATCAACTCCTTTTTCATATGCTTTTTCGACCTGTTGAAAAAATGCAATCACATCGATAATTTCCTCTGTCGACCAATGATAATCAATTGGATATTGATATTCCATCTGTTTCATCTGTTTAAAAAATGTCCCCCCTCCGCTTTTTTGTCCAGCTCCGGGCGCTAACGGCTCGAGGTCTTAAGCCAACCGACCATAAAGTCAAAAAACGGACTTTATGGTCGCTCGTCTTAAGCTTGTCGCCGATGGGCATGCGCCCTCCGCTTTTCTTTGTCCAGCTCCGGGCGCTAAACCGTACGGCTGTTTCACCATTTGGATCAAAGGCAAACTGCGCCTTCGGTCCAAATGCCTCCAACATCCTATCGGTTTAACCAAGCGCCCTCCGCTTTTCTTTGTCCAGCTCCGGCGGGTAGCCGCTCGAGGTCTTAAGCCAATCAACCATAAAGTCAAAAAGCGGACTTTATGGGCGCTCGTCTTAAGCTTGTCGCGGCTGGTCAACCCGCCTCCGCTTTTCTATTAGTTTAAAACTTTTATTTGTTTTGTCAACTACTTGTTACTCAAGTGTTTGATTACATGCTATAATTGTTTTGTTTTATTTCTTGTCCAAGTGCTGTGATACTGCTTCTTGAACAAAGGTAACAAGGAAAATTATAATGAGTAAAAGAGGTGTTGGGTTAAATTGTCTCAGTTTGATACGCCGTTATTCAGCGGGTTGCTTCAGCATGCGAAGCAAAACCCGGTTCAATTTCACATTCCCGGACATAAAAAAGGACTTGGAATTGATCCTGCATTTAGAGAATTTATCGGGGAAAATGCACTTTCCATCGATTTAATAAATATTGGTCCGTTGGACGATCTTCATCAGCCGAAAGGAATAATCAAACAGGCACAGGATTTAGCCGCAGAAGCATTTGGAGCAGATTATACGTTCTTTTCCGTTCAAGGTACAAGCGGGGCAATTATGACGATGATAATGGCTGTTTGCGGTCCTGGAGATAAGATTATTGTGCCAAGAAATGTTCATAAATCGGTGATGTCAGCTATTGTCTTTTCCGGTGCTGTCCCGATTTTTATTCATCCGGAAATCGATAAGGAACTGGGCATCTCACACGGGATAACTGTAGATGCTGTTGAAAAAGCACTGCAGCAGTACCCTGATGCCAAAGGGTTATTCGTCATTAATCCTACCTATTTCGGTATCTCTGCTGATCTGAAGCAAATTGTTGAACTTGCTCATTCTTACAATATACCTGTACTTGTTGATGAGGCTCACGGAGTCCATATTCATTTCCATGATAAACTGCCAATGTCCGCCATGCAGGCGAATGCGGATATGTCGGCAACAAGTGTCCACAAGCTGGGAGGCTCGATGACACAAAGCTCAATTTTAAATATAAAAGGAACATTAGTGAATCATAAACGTGTACACTCAATTTTGAGCATGTTAACGACTACTTCCACATCATATTTATTATTGGCTTCTTTGGATGTTGCAAGAAAACGTCTTGCAACGGAAGGAAAAGAATTGTTGGACAAAACGATTGATCTTGCGCAATCGCTCCGTAAGCGGATAAATGAAATCAATTCTTTATACTGTGTCGGCGAAGAAATATTGCAGACAAAAGCAGCATTTGATTATGATCCGACGAAACTAATCATATCAGTAAAAGAACTGGGAATATCGGGCTATGATGTGGAACTGTGGCTACGTGAAAATTATCATATCGAAGTGGAACTGTCCGATTTATATAATATTTTATGTATTATTACGCCGGGAGACAGCGAGAAGGAAGGCAATATTTTAGTAAATGCACTGCGGGAATTGGCTGTAGCGTTTAAAAAAACAGAGAAAAAAGCTAATCCGGAAGTGTTGCTGCCGCAAATTCCTTTATTGGCTTTAACTCCAAGAGATGCGTTTTATACAGATACAGAGCTTGTTCCTTTTGATAATTCTGAAGGAAGA
>JAGKQJ010000113.1 GCA_017898095.1 Bacillaceae bacterium Marseille-Q3522
GCAGATATTAATATTAGCCATTAACGGCGACTTAATATATGATGGCTGTTAAGCAAAAATTGGCTGCGTGAGTTGCGCAGTTTTTCCATCCGTTCTTCAGCCATACGGTCAGCAGCTTTATAGGACGGGATACCATCTCGTTTTGCAATGGCAAAAACACGTTCTATGTTTTGATAAATAGCTTCGACTTTTTTCATTGCTCTTTCATGATTATATCCATACAGTTCATCAGCAACATTAATAACTCCGCCGGCGTTAATCACATAGTCAGGTGCATAAACGATTCCCATTTCGTGGATGGTGTCCCCGTGTGCCGGCGTTTTTAATTGATTATTTGCACATCCGGCAATGATTTTTGCCTTCAATAACGGAATCGTCGTATCATTAATCGTTGCTCCCAGGGCGCAAGGGGAATAAATATCACAATCAACATTGTATATCTCATCCGGATTTACCGCTTTTGCGCCAAAATCATCTACCGCTCTTTTTACAGCCTCTTTATTAATGTCGGTAACAATAAGCTGTGCCCCTTCTTCATAAAGATAATGACATAATGCATAGGCGACGTTGCCGACACCTTGAACAGCCACTTTTTTTCCTTCAAGTGAATCGCTGCCGAATGCTTCTTTCGCGGCAGCTTTCATACCGCGATAAACTCCGTATGCGGTCACTGGTGAAGGATTCCCTGATGAACCGAAAGTCGGGGAAATGCCGGTAACAAAGTCTGTTTCTTCATGAATAATATCCATATCATCAACAGTAGTGCCGACATCTTCTGCAGTAATATAGCGTCCGTTCAAACCTTGAATGAAACGGCCAAGAGCACGGAACATTTCTTCGTTTTTATCTTTTTTCGGATCGCCGATAATAACCGTTTTGCCGCCCCCCAAATTCAGACCGGCTGCAGCATTTTTATACGTCATTCCCTTCGCAAGACGGAGGGCATCAATAATCGCCGCTTCCTCTGATTCGTACGTCCACATTCTCGTGCCGCCCAAAGCCGGTCCGAGCGTCGTATCATGAATGGCAATAATGGCTTTTAAACCGGATTGGCGATCCTGGCAAAAGAGCAATTGTTCATAATCATACGTTTCTAAATAATGAAATAAGTCCATTTTCGTTTCCTCCTCAAAAAAATAACAAATGATATGCAACACATCTTCCCTGCCATCTTCAGAAATAAAATCTTAGTTGATGTTACGTTTTACTTTTGTTAAGACTACCACCTTTAAGCGAAGCGTAGGTGGGATTTCCCAATCAGGTGAAGTAGAGTCTACACCTGATTCCCCTAGTTCCGTTTACTGAAACGAGTTCACTACGTAAATCATCGATTCTCGGTTAATTTTCGACAATTTTCATCACATACCATGTCATATATACTGACTATATCTTATATCATACAGTAAAAAAACATTTCATACTGTTTTTATGTCATAAAAACGAACATTAGATGACAAGAAAGATTTCATTATTAGAAATGCAACTATTGTGCCAAAATTAAAAAGAAAACGCCGCCACTCGAAAAAAATATTTTATCGCAGATTAAGCGGCAGTAATACCCAATGCTATCAGGTTAAGAGAAATCGACAGCCAAATTGATAAAAGCAAAGTAAACACAATTGTTACTCAAAATTAAAATAATGCAGACCAAAGTGTTAATATGGAAATATTGGGTAATACCCCCCATCAAAAGTTTCACTTTATATTGTGCGATTGGCAAAAAATAAACTGCGATCATTGGTAACATTTCATGAAAGGGTTTCATTCTATTTTCGAGGATACGCAATTTTTTTCATGGTCTGCAAAGTTTTGCATGTCAGTTTCTGCAAGGTTATATTTATCCAGCTTATAATATAAATTACGAATCGACAGCCCGAGTTTTTGTGCTGCTTTTGTTTTATTTCCCTTTGATATATTTAATGCCTTTTTTATCAATTTTTTCTCGTATTGTGCCATAGACTCCGCTAATGTCTGCGGTGCTTCAACCGCGTCGGCGTGTATTTCCGGCGCTTCTTTCATCCGTTTCATCGTTAATTCAGGCAAATGCTCTACATCAATCTGTTTTTCTAAATGGTGCATAAAAATAATCGTCCGCCCTAATATATTTTCTAATTCTCTTACATTTCCCGGCCAATCGTACTGTATTAACTTAGCAATTGCCCGTTCACTGATCGTCTCCACCGTTCTGCCATATTCCTGGTTTATCTTTTGAATGAGGCGCCCGCAAAGATACGGAATATCTTCGCGGCGCTTTCGCAGCGGCGGGATGTGAATCGGAATCCGGTTCAGGCGGTAGTATAAATCTTCGCGAAAAGCACCGGAAATAATTTGTTTTTCGAGATTCACATTCGTTGCCGCAATTACACGGACATTTATTGTGATCGATTTCGTGCCGCCGACGCGGATAATTTCATTCTCTTGTAAAACCCGCAATAATTTTGCCTGCGTATTGGCGGAAAGCTCGCCAATTTCATCAAGAAAAATGCTGCCGTTATTCGCCTCTTCAAAAAGCCCGCGCTTTCCGCCTCTTTTTGCCCCGGAAAAGGCTCCTTCTTCATATCCGAATAATTCACTTTCCAAAAGCGACTCGGATAGAGAAGCACAATTCACACGAATGAATTTGTTATATCTGCGGTCGCTGGCATTATGAATCGCATGGGCAAACAATTCCTTTCCAGTTCCGGATTCACCCCTTAATAAAACGGTCGCAGGAGTTTTTGCCCCGACTTTTGCCTGTTCCAGAGCGAGAATCATTTCCTCTGAAAATCCAATAATATCTGCAAATGTATATTTTGCTTCCAGTGTACGAATAATTTGTTTAGCTTTTAATAGTTCGCGATTCAGCATTTGAATTTCCGAAACATCATGAATAACCCCAACGCTCCCTTTTAGTTTCCCGTCGACAATTACAGGGGCAATATTTACGACAACATCTTTTTTTTGCGGGCCGACGCGCATTGTTGCACCACGGACCGCTTTTTTTGTTTGTAAAACCTTCATATGGACACTATCGCCTTCCGAAATATCGACAGTTGCCGGCTTCCCAATCACATCTTTTTCTGTTAACCCTGTTAAACGTGTATAAGCGCGGTTAATTAACAGGCCTTTCCCGTTTTCATCAACGACAGAAATCGCTTCATCACTTGATTGAATGATTGCTTGAAGCATTGTTTGAATTTCTTTTAAATTTGTAACTTCCTCAGCCAAGTTTACTATTTCTGTAATATTTTTAAATACAGCAAAAGCTCCTAATAATTGACCGTCCTCATCTAAAATCGGAATTCTTGTCGTGATTACTTTTAAGCCATTATCGAATATTAGCTCCTGGTTTGCTTCCATTTTTTCTGTTTTTAAAATATGCGGCAACTTACTTTGCGGAATCACTTGATAAATATGCCTGCCGTTTGCTTCTTCTGCATTTATTTTTATCATACGTGCAGCACTGCGATTGATAAAAATAATTTCCGCTTCTTTGTTCACAACGATCATGCCGTCATTGATGGCGTTGACAATTAAGTTATTTTTATAGGATTGACTTTTTAATTTGCCGATTAATTTTTCTTTATCCTGGATAAGCTTCACGAGGATAGAAGCGACACTGCTCGGGATTAAGATCGTATCTTGTTTCCTGTTCCGCTTTATCTCGTCATATACTTGTTGTTCTCCCGTTACTTCGATAATAATATCCGGTTTATGATCAATGAATGTGCGCCAGTCCGTTCCCGTTTGAATACCTGCTTTTTTTGCCAGTCCTATTCCGGGTGCATTCGGATTGCGGTCTACCATTGCAATTACCTGCAGAAGAGCAGATTCTTTCAAGATTTGCAGAATTGTTAAACCGCCTTGTCCGCCTCCTACAATCATCACTGTTTGCATCGGCTGTTTCCGCCCCTCTCGTTTCTGTTGGATCTAATGGTTTCATTATACTTGTTTCCGATTGCTGCGAAAAGTATGGTGGAGGCGAACAGATTCATTTGCATTTCAGATAAAGTTCTTGACAATACTGAAAGAGTTGGTGCAAGTTAGTAAAAAGGAGGGGATCGGAATGAAGCGAATTTTGGCACTTACAGTTTTAGTGTTACCTGTCATTCTCGCAGGGACCGGGATAAAATATATGAGAGATGCAGTATTTGGCATCATATTAAGTCCGTTTTCTTCTTTATTGTTACAATTTGTTATCGGCCTCTTTTTATTCTTCTCTGGCCTTTTCTTTGTAGCCGGTTTCATTTTGCATCGCGACCGAAAACGCAATAAAGTACAATCACGTTTTCAAAAGTAACATTATAGTCCGCGAATCCGGATTGCCGTTAGCGGATCATCGGTAATAACAGCACTGCAATTTATTTGTATGAGGCGCCGCAAGTGTTTTTCCTTATTTACCGTATAAGGCCTGACGGCAATTCCCGCCTCCATCGCAGCGATGATCCACTCGTTTTTTGCAATTGTATATTTTGGATGTATCCCTTTTGCACGGATTGACTTTGCATAGACCCAAGGCATGTAAAGTGCTGTTGAAAAAAGCGGGGCTGTTTCTATTTCAGGTGCGAGGCGATAACAATGGACAATGCTGTAATGATTAAAGGATGAAAAAATAACACGACCTGACAACTGATAACGTGTTACGAGTTCTACCACTTTCTCCTCCAAACCTTTGTAAGAGATACTGCCGTTTTTTAATTCTATATTACATTGCAGCTGATTGGTTGTTAACCACTGTAGCACCTCTTCTAATGCCGGAATCGGTTCTTTTTTTGCCCGCTTATATCTGGCATTTGCATTTAGTTTTTTTATGTCGGCGTAAAGAAAATCCTTCACATAACCGGAACCGTCCGTTGTACGATTCACTTTTTCATCATGAATGACAACGACAGTCCCGTCTTTTGTTAGCTGGACATCTAACTCAATGCCGTCCGCACCTGCTTTTTCCGCTTCGTAAAAAGCACTCATCGTATTTTCAGAAACGTTTGCTGTGTAGCCGCGATGGGCGAAAATTTCTGTCATATTGTCTCCTTCCGTCCGTTATATACTACTGCCGTCAGCAATTAACCCTGTGATATAAATAAATGATGAAAACAGCTTTTTTATTCAAAAAAAAGCTCGTTTTTAATGACATAGAATGTTCCCTGAACGGAAGTTTGCAATAGCTTATTGCTTTTTTTAATGCGGATATACGTATCGGGAAAGGCAATTTTTTCTATTGTTACTTGTCCCTCGCCTTTTGTTTGCAAAAGTTTACATAGCGAGACTCTTTTTTCTTCCAAACAGGAAGTATCCGTTAGCAGATCTTCAAATTTTTTCATTGCCATGTTATATGTATCGACGTTTTTTTCTTGTTGCGATTTTAATTCTAGTTGGTCTAATTGGTTTTTTAATGCATCGATTTCTTGTAAATTCTTCTTATATGATCGTAATATTTCCGCTAATTGCTTTTCTGACTCTATACGGTTAAACCCTTCAATATGTACGGTTGTTTTTCTTTGTAAACTATTCCCAATAATTGCTGCTTTTACTTTACCTTTTGCCTGAATGATTCCGCCAATCAGTTTTCCGTTTTTATCATCCGTTATAATATTTGCCGCCTTTAATCTGCTTCCAATTGAATATGTACCGATGTGAATATCTTCTCCTGCTTCTAAAAGGCAATCATTTGCATGTTTAACAAATATACTTTTTCCTGCCTTTACGAGAGAGCTTCCCTGGCCAAAAATGCCTCCTTTTATAAAAATATCGCCTTTTTCTGAAACAATCTGCTTGACTTTGCTGATTCCAAAATCGCCTAAAATACTTATATCTCCGGTTGCCGTAACTGAATAGCTTTCTTGTACAATCCCTTTGATGGTGATACTGCCGTCAAACTCAATATTTCCTGTTTCCACACCGACATCTCCGTCAATGAGTAAATGTTTGCCGACCGATATGCGGCCGTTTTTTCTTTCCAGCGCCCCGTTGCGTAATGCTCTTAGTACATGTCTTGTGCCTTCTATAAATTCACCAACCGAGTGCGGGTCATACATAAATTTTTTATCTTTTCCTTTTCTTTCCGGAATGCTTTCTCCGGTAACAGTCATGCCGGGTTCTCCTTCGGTAGCTGCGATTTTTTCCGCTAATTGCTCTCCGGTTTGGATTTCTTCTATGAAATTCATATCATAAAAATCAGCTTTGCCGTCTTCCTTTATAGTAGGTCTTCTCTCCTTGAGTTTGCGATAATGAATTTGTGCATCCACTCCATCTACAGGTTCTATCCCTTTTGCAATAACGATTTCTTTTTTCATTTGTAAATTTTCTTGCAATACTTGTTGTAAGATTCCGAAGGTGACATGGTGCTTACGGAGAAGCTCTTTGATTTCCTTAATGATCGCTTCCTTGTTGTCATGTAATTCTTCCTTTGTACAATGAAGAAAAATGATCGCTTTCATTTTATTTTTTGCTAATCGGAATTCAACAAGAGGGCGGTATGTGCCAATCAGAAACTTTTGATTCTCCGCCTTATGCAATACTTCTTTCAGTAACATAAAGTTTGTAATGTTGATTCGAGGAAAAGTCTGCAGGATATCGTTTAACGAAAAAAGTGTCTGTCCTTTTTTCCGTACCGTAATATAGACATCTTCCTGTTCTAAATCTAATTGGATAAAGTTATTTTTATAAAGTTCCATTTTTTCTTCCCCTAATTCTTTTGCGTCATCGTATCATGCTCCGCCCGCTTTTCAATTATAAAGTGAAATACGCAAATCAGGTGGAGACTGTGTTCCACCTGATAGTTGAATTCTAGCCTTTTCAAGAAGCCTTATGTTCGAGCCTTAGCTTATCTGCAACCATCGCTATGAATTCCGAATTGGTAGGTTTTGCCTTTGACATGCTGACAGTATAGCCGAATAAGGATGAGATGGAATCAATATTGCCTCTGCTCCAAGCAACTTCGATAGCATGACGGATTGCCCGTTCTACACGGCTTGCCGTCGTATTGTATTTTTTCGCAATATCAGGATAGAGTACCTTTGTAATCGAACCGAGAAGCTCTATGTCATTATAGACCATCGAAATCGCTTCACGTAAGTATAAATAACCTTTAATATGTGCGGGTACACCAATTTCATGGATGATACTCGTAATACTGGCATCGAGATTTTTAGGTTTTATTTCTGACTGGGAACGGTAATTGGTTGTAGAAGCTATTTTTCGTACAGTTTGGGCAGTCCTTCCGCTAACCTGGCGAATGTGATTAACTAAATTTTCCATATCAAAAGGTTTCAAAATAAAATAGGACGCTCCCAATTCAACCGCTTTCTTCGTAACATCTTCCTGACCGAATGCAGTCAGCATTATCACGTTTGGCAGACTTGCACGCTTTTTTTCACGCAGCTTTTCCAGCACCGCCAACCCGTCTAAATGAGGCATAATAATATCTAAGACAAGTACGTCTGCTGTTACTTCTTCTAGCACATCCAAACATTCCTGGCCGTTATGCGCTACACCAACCACTTCCATATCTTCTTGTGTGGTAATATATTCCTCCAATAACCCAACAAGCTCTCGATTGTCATCGACAACACATACTTTGATTTTTTTCACTAATTAATTCCTCCTCGATCCATTCGTAGTCTCTTATCCATTTTTCTCTGTCTTTCTTCTATTCTAAATGACAAATTCGACAACGCAATAGAAAATCCTTTACTTTTTTTATTTTTTCAAAAAAAATAGGTGAATACTCACGTTTTCTTTTATTTTCTTTATATTTCGACCTATTTCGATAATCGGCACATTATTAAAAGCGTATTTGTCGAATCATCTTTATTTCGTGTGTTACTAAATTTTCTCCGTCTTTTGATCAATTTCTTATTCAAGAAAATCTGTAAGAAACTTGCTAAAGACGGGCAAAAACAAACCCTTCACAGAATCAATCCTGCAAAGGGTTATACATTTAATTTATTTGTTCAAAAATAGCTTTTGAATAGCTTTCAATATCTCCAGGTGTAAGCATGCAAAACTTCTCTTTAACAATCATAAAATATTTCCCTATCAGTTCTTTACTGATAATTCGATCAGAATGTGCATCCATCGGCAATCCATTTCGAGTATGAAGCCATGGCATTTCTAAATGCGTAAATCGTTCCAACGTCTTTCCACTATAACAACAAAAGTTTTTAATAATACTGTCAAGTATTGCTTTCTCAGCAGTTGTAAAAACAGAATCTTCAAAGTCTTCAACGCTTTCAATAGGGTTGAAGCGATAGGAGGAATATCTGTTATAGACATTCTTATAAACCGGACCATGAACCTGACCATGAACCCATGCTTCGCAATCATCATTAAAAAGGAATTGCTCTTCAAACGCATAGTAAAAGCCCTGAGGGCAGTTCAACTCTTTTAAGTATCACCACCAAGTTATCGCCATGCCGGGCGCATCAAAAAAGAAGATGAAGGCACATGATCCCTCATCTTCTTTGCACTACGATGCTTTTTCCTGCTGCTCCCCTTCATAGATGTTTATTCCTGCTTCGTTTAGCATCCATTCAATATGAACACCGTAACCCGAGGTGGGATCATTGACAAATACGTGCGTAACAGCACCAATTACTTTATTGTCCTGAATAATCGGACTGCCGCTCATACCCTGGACGATCCCTCCGGTTTTGTTTAATAATTCTTCATCTGTAACTTTTAGCACCATGCCCTTGGTTGCAGGAAATTTTTGCGGAATGGAACTGACAATTTCGATGTCAAATCGTTTTACTTCATCATCATCTACAACTGTTAAAATTTGTGCAGATCCTTCCTTTACTTGATGTGATAAAGCAATTGGCATTGGTTCGTCAGATACACCATTTTTCAGATGGCGATTTAAGACGCCAAATATGCCGAAAGGACTATTCCTTGTGATATTTCCGATTACTTCCTTATCCGCTGAAAAGCGGGCAAGCTTTTCTCCGGGATTCCCGTTACTTCCTTTTTCAATTGACGTTACCGTTGAGCGGACGATTTCTCCATCTTCCACAACAATCGGTTTTTTTGTATCCATATCTGAAATGACATGCCCTAAAGCGCCATATTTTTTCGACTCAGGATGATAAAACGTCATCGTTCCGATGCCGGCTGCTGAATCACGGATATAGATTCCTAATTTGTATAGTTCTTCACCGGTTTCTTTTTGCGGCAATAGCTTTGTCTGCACCTCTCCGCTGTCTCTTTTCAACACAATGTCCATCGCTTTGCCTGATTTTCCGGCATTCTGAACAAATTGTGATAAATCTGACATCTTTTCAATTTTCGTTCCATTAATTTTGGTAATAATATCGCCAACTTGGATACCGGCCTGTTCTCCTGGAGAAACTTTTCCTTCAGCGGTTTGAATTTGGTGATGACCGACAACTAATACGCCGATCGTATGCAACTTTACACCAATAGACTGACCGCCGGGAATTACTTTTATATCCTTCAAAACATTTACATTTGTTTTTTTAATTGGAAATCCGGCCAGTTCTAATACCAATTCATCTTTGCCATGTTCTTTTCCAAAAAGAGTAAATTCTTCTTCCTGGTCAAAAGCATCTATACTTTCATGGCCGGAGGCTATATTTGCGGAGGCAGGCTTTGTTATTACCAGCTCTTGTCCTTTAAAAATCGTCAAGTTATTCGGAATACGAATATATTCCTGAAAGGGTCTTGAAAGTCCAATTACCATTAATGAAACAAGGAGAATTCCACCAATCATTTTTCTCAGGAAATCATTTTTCAATCCATCCACTCTCCTCGCTCCTAGTCCAAACCCATCGAGATGGCTACATCTTTAATTTTGCCTTCCTTGCTTGTATTTATAACTGTTTCAGGCATAAAAAAACCTACCCGCATTGGATAGTAATAGAAATTCATCGAATTTAAAACATGGAGCGGCTGAAATTTATTATTCCGGCCGCCCCGCTTCTTTTGTTATTCTTTCATTTGCCTTGCAAGATATAATAGTTCTTTGGCATGCTCTTTTGTCAAATCGGTCATTTCCGCGCCTGAAATCATCCGGGCAATTTCATTGATTTTTCTTTTTTCCGATAAAGGGGTAACAGTTGTTATCGTTCGCCCGTTATCAATTTGTTTTTCAATGTATAGATGTGTATCAGCCATTGCTGCAACCTGCGGCAAATGAGAAATACAAAGCACTTGTGAATTGGCGGAAACTTGATGGATTTTTTCCGCTATGGCCTGCGCCACTCTTCCGCTTACTCCGGTGTCCACTTCATCAAAAATAATCGAGGTAACACCCTGGTATTTGGAAAAAATGCTTTTTAGTGCAAGCATAATGCGCGATAATTCGCCGCCGGACGCTGTTTTTGCCAATGGTTTTAACGGCTCGCCCGGATTGGTGGAAATATAAAAAACAACATCATCCAAGCCGTTTTTTTTCAGACTCTCTTCATCTGTTGTAATTCTTGCTTCAAAAACAGCTTTTTTCATATATAAAGCTTTCAATTCTTTGTGAATTTCTTTTGTTAATACTTCGGAAGCTTTTTGCCGGACGTGGGATAATTCTTTCCCCTCCACCAAAAGATCCTGTCTGATGGATCTCAGCTTTTTGTTCAACTCGTCGATATGTGATTCTTTATTTTCTAACGATTCCAGTTCCTCTTCAATTGTTGCTGCGTATTCCATAATCGTTTCAATTGTTGCGCCGTATTTTCTTTTTAGCTGTTTAATTTCCGTTAACCGTTCTTCTATTTCGTTTAAACGATCCGGATTATATTCGAGAAACTGTATTTCATTACGGATCGAGGATGCAGTATCTTCCAGTAAATAAAAACAATTTGACACGGTTTCTGCGATTTTCTTATAAGTTTCATTTAGATTTGCTGCATTTTCGAGCTGTTCCATAGCAACCCCCAGCCATTCCAATGCTTTTTGCTCGCCTTGAAGAGCAGCATAACTTGCTTGCATTGCTTCAAAGATACGTTCATAATTGACTAATTTTTGCCTTTCTTCCGCTAATTCGTCGTCCTCGTGTATTTGCAGCTGTGCCTGCTGAATTTCATTTAACTGAAATTGAATAAGATCGAGACGCTGGGCGGTCAGTTGCTCGTTCTCATTAAACGCAGCAAGTTTTCTTTTTGTTTTCTCATAAGAGTGATAAATCGTTTGATATTCATCAAGAACCGGTTGAATTTTCTCCCCTGCAAATGAATCAAGTAACGGAAGATGCTTCGTTTCATCCATTAATTCCTGATGTTCATGCTGACCGTATATATCCACAAGTGTTGATCCGAATTCCCGCAAAATTGCTATCGTGACAAGCTTCCCGTTAATTCTGCAAACACTTTTGCCATTCTCGGAAATATCACGCCGTAAAACGACCATTCCATCCTCTACATCAATTCCGAGTTCTTTCCCTTTTTCAAAACAAGGATGGGAGGGATCTTCTATTTGAAATAGTCCTTCTATTTCCGCCTTTTTTTCACCGTGACGGACAAATTCAGATGAACCTCTGCCTCCTACTAACAAGTGAATCGCATCAATAATGATCGATTTACCGGCACCTGTTTCTCCAGTAAGTACAGTCAGACCTTTATTAAATGATATTGATATTTCATCGATAATGGCAAAATTTTTAATGGATAATTCACTTAGCAAGGCATCTCACCTCTTCTATAGCATTTCTAAAAAACGATTTGTAACATGGCTTGCATTATCACCTGTGCGGCAAATAATCAGGCACGTATCATCTCCGCAAATCGTACCCATAATTTCTTCCCACTCAAGGTGATCTATAAGTGCTCCTACCGCCTGTGCATTTCCCGGGAGAGTTTTTAAGACAATTAAGTTCCCGGAAGAGTCAATCCGGACAAATGAATCAATCAGCAGCCGTTTTAATTTTTGTGACGGATTAAAGCGCCTGTCTGCGGGTAAACTGTATTTATAGCGCCCGTCTGTCATAGGAATCTTTATTAAATGCAGTTCTTTAATATCTCTCGATACCGTAGCCTGAGTGACTTGAACACCGGCATTTTTTAGCGCATCGACAAGATCATCCTGTGTCTCAATATCATTATTCATAATAATTTCACGAATTTTTATATGTCTTTGTCCTTTATTCATTTTCTCACCTCTATGTATA
>JAGKQJ010000114.1 GCA_017898095.1 Bacillaceae bacterium Marseille-Q3522
GTTTAGTTCAAAACGGTAAAAATATTGTAAAAAATATTTTTTTGCAGCAATTAAGAAACACTGTTTCTTATTGCAAAACAACTTTAGATAAACACATCAAAACAATGTCATACATTTTGCTATATTGATAATGTTTGAGGTAATAGCGAGAAAATTAAACAACCATTACCGGGGGTGTAAAATTGAATACAGCAGATTTGCAATTATTTATTTCAGAAGAACAAATGAAAGTTGGCGAGGATAATGCGCACCCGTTAGGAAATGGTGGGAAAGTAAGTCTCTTCCCGAAAACGGAAGCTGAGATAATCAAAATACTAAAATATGCAAACTCCCATCAATTATCCGTTTCTATCGTTGGCGGGGGAACGAAAAGAGGCTTTGGCGGCCAGCATGAATCACTGGATCTGTTGCTTTCTTTTTCCGAGTATAAAGGAATTGTCGAGCACGCTCCAGGAGACATGACCATAACAGTCAAAGCAGGAACAACTATAAAAGAACTGCAGGATTATTTAGCAGTTCACCAGCAAAAAGTGGCACTTGATCCGTTCTGGCCTGAATACGCAACAATTGGCGGTGTGATTGCCGCAAATGAAAGCGGACCCAAAAGACTTGGTTACGGTTCGGCAAGAGATGCCATTATCGGATTAAGGATGATCTATGCCGATGGCACCGTAATTCGCGCCGGGGGGAAAGTCGTGAAAAATGTTGCCGGTTATGATATGAACAAGCTTTTTGTCGGTTCCATGGGTACGCTTGGTGCTATATCGGAAGTAACGTTGAAGTTGCGTCCTTTGGCAAAACAGGAAAGACTGTTGCTAATCTCGTTTCCAAATGGGAATATCGAGGATATTCGTGCTTTTTCTGTAAAAGTACTTGATTCGACAATAGAGCCTGTATGTTTAGAATTGTTAAATCCGGCACTTTCTGAACAGCTTCTTCAGAAAAAATATTATACTCTGATGCTTTCATTTGAAGATGTGGAAAGCTCCGTTCTTTTTCAAGTAAAATTTTTCGAAAAAATCCAGCCTGCAAATACAGAGCTTACAATTTTACCGGAAGAAGATGCTGCCGCTTTTTGGGAGAAATTCTATTCGATTTCGCCAAATGGAGCATTAGAGCAGACGGGAGAAGCAATTGAAGCAGCTTTGAAAATTGGCGTAGTAAACCTTGATATCCTGAAGGTAATAAAAGAGCTTGAGCTTTTTCAGGATGGATACAATCTTTCCATAATAGCACATGGCGGTCTAGGGCACGGGCTATGCCAGGCGGTATTACACGGAGCAAGAACAGATGCTGTAACGGCAATCAAAGATATCCGGGAAAAGGTTTCAGTACTTGGAGGATATGTGATTGTAAAACATCTTCCATATGAACTTCGCAAGACAGTGAATGTGTGGGGGGAAGAGCCATCCTATTTTTTCCTGATAAATGGAATTAAAGCAAAGGCAGACCCAAATAAAATCTTGAATCCAAATCGTTTTGTGGGAGGGATATAGTTTGAGTGTAAAAGAAAGCGATTTAAAGCAGCCTCCTTGTACGGCCGGGTTAAGCAATTATTTATGGAGTGACCCGCCTGATGAAGTGAAATGGGCTGATTGTGTACATTGCGGCATGTGTCTGGAGTCATGCCCGACATATGAACAAACCGGGCAGGAGCAGCATTCCCCGCGCGGGCGTGTTCATCTGATTAAGTCTGTTGCGGAAGGAAAGTTGGAAGTAAATGAACAGTTTATGGATCCCGTCTTTGCCTGTCTTGATTGCCGCGCCTGTACGACCGCCTGTCCGGCAGATGTCGATGTCGGCGGTTTGATTGAAGAAGCACGCGGACAGATTCGCCAAGCAATGCCATTAAAAGGCTGGAAAAAAACCGTAAATAAATTATTCCTTCATGGCCTGTTTCCCCATCAAAACCGTTTGCAATCACTGGGAAATATCCTGAAGTTTTACCAAAAAAGCGGCTTGCAGGCTTTCGTAAGAAAAACAAAGTTGATTAATGTGATGCCGCAGCACCTTGTGGAAATGGAGGCGATTATGCCGGAGGTAAAAAAACCGGTACGGAAAACATATGAAAATGAAAGCGTCATCAGGGCGCGGGGGGAAAGCAAAAGAGAAGTTGCCTTATTATCAGGATGTATCATGGATATTATGTTCAGTGATATTAATGAGGCAACGATACGTGTACTGACGAGAAATGGAAATAACGTAAAAATTCCGCAAAATCAGACGTGCTGCGGAGCGCTCCATGTTCATGCCGGTGACCGCGAAATGGGAAGAAAGCTGGCAAAACAAAATATCGAAGCATTTCAAGATGCGGAGACGATCATCGTCAATTCAGCCGGTTGCGGCTGTATGATGAAGGAATATCCAGAATTATTCCGCGAAGATCCGGAATGGAAAGAAAAGGCGGAAGCATTTTCGAATAAAGTCGAGGACATTACAAAATATCTTCATGACAGCGGTTATGAAAAACCAAAGGCTTCCCTCAAAACACGGATCACTTATCATGATGCCTGCCATTTAGCACACGGACAGGGTGTTCGCGAAGAACCGCGCAGTATCTTGGCTAATATCCCTGGTGTCGAAATTAAGCAGATGCCTCACTCTGACCGTTGCTGCGGAAGCGCCGGTATTTATAATATCACGAATCCGGAAATGGCGGATGCTGTTTTACAAAGTAAAATGGAATATGTACCCGATGAAGTAGAAATGATTTCCATGGGAAATCCCGGCTGCATGCTGCAAATGGCCAAAGGAGTAAAAAAATACGGCAGAAATCAAAAAATCGTTCACACAGTCCAGCTTCTCGATTGGGCCTATCAAAAAACAGACGAGGAGGGGAAAAATGACGGATCCGCATATTAAAAATCTTGCCAACATTGTTGGCGGCAAGCGTTCAATTCTCTATCATAAGGAAGATTTACTTGCCTACGATTGCGACGGCTTTACGATTCATAAACATTTGCCAAGAGCGGTTGTCTTTCCCGATAGTTCGGAGGAAGTGGCGCAAATTGTAAAATATTGTTCGGAACACAAGCTTCCGTTTCTCGCCCGCGGAGCCGGCACCGGATTAAGCGGCGGAGCAATTCCATTAAATAATGAAGTCATCATTAGTATGGTAAGAATGAAAAAATTGCTTCACGTCGATCTGGAAAATCGCAGAGCGGTTGTCGAGCCGGGGTATATTAATTTAAAATTAACGAATTCGATTTCTGACAAAGGCTATTATTATGCCCCGGATCCGTCCAGCCAGTATTGCTGTACAATTGGCGGAAATGTCGCGGAAAATGCCGGCGGTGCCCACTGTCTGAAATATGGTGTTACAACCAATCATATTCTCGGATTGGAGGTTGTTTTGCCGAACGGAAAAGTGATCGAAATTGGCAAAAACGGAATTCCCGATGCTCCCGGTTATGATTTGTTAGGACTGATAACCGGTTCGGAAGGCACTTTAGGTATTGTTACGAAAATTACGGTACGGATTTTGAAGAATCCCGAAGGGAAACAAACCGTACTTGCTTATTTTGATAAGGTGGAAGACGGAAGCCGCGCAGTTTCAGAGATTATTTCCGCGGGAATCGTTCCCGCAGCATTGGAGATGATGGATAAAACGGCAATTGAAGGCGTCGAAGCCGCCGCTTTCCCTGTCGGCCACCCAAAAGATATTGAAGCGGTACTTTTGATTGAGGTAGACGGAATCGCAGCCGGCATTGACGAACAAATCAATCAGGTGCTGCAAGTCTGCAAAACATGCAATGTCCGCGAAGTCCGTGCTGCCAAAGATGAAGCGGAACGCGCGAGATGGTGGGCAAACAGGAAAACCGGCTTCGGTGCAATGGGGGCTATTTCACCTGATTACTTGGTTCAGGACGGTGTGATCCCGAGAAGCAAATTGCCGGAAGTACTGCAAAGAATAAACGAAATCAGCAAACAATCAGGTCTGCGGATTGCCAATATTTTTCATGCCGGAGACGGAAATCTACATCCTCTCGTCTTATTTGATGCAAGAAAGCCCGGCGAAACGGAAAAAGCGTTAGAAGCAGGGAGCGCCTGTCTAAAGGTTTGCGCCGATGTCGGAGGAACGATTACAGGGGAACACGGGGTAGGGATTGAAAAACGTGAAGAGATGCGCTTTGTTTTTACAGATGAGGAAATTCAGGCACAGACCGATATACGGGAGGTATTCAATCCGGATAATCTGTTAAATGCCGGTAAATTATTCCCGACTCCCGGCCGTTGTGCAGAGATAAAGAAAGAAATGAAGGAAGCGGCTCATTCCTAGTGATAAGCAGGCATTTGAAATAGCTGTCGAAACAGGATGAAAGAGTATTATTAACCGGAATTAACAGAAACGATGTTTTGTAATAAAAAACAATTAAAGGAGGAAAAGAAATGTCGAACTATGTGAAAAAAGGAAATTTGCAGGTTGCACAAGAGCTATACACATTTATCAATACGGAGGCACTGCCTGGCAGCGGTGTTGATCATGAGCAGTTTTGGGCTGGTCTCGAAACGCTGGTGAAAGACTTATCACCAAAAAACAAAGCATTACTGCAGAAAAGGGAAGCATTGCAAAATAAAATTCATACTTGGCATCGTGAGAATCAAGAATTTGATTTGACAAAGTATAAAGCATTCCTGAAAGAAATTGGCTATCTAGAGCAGGAAAGCGAAGAATTTCAAATTACTACAGATGAGGTAGACGAAGAAGTTGCTTTACAAGCAGGACCGCAATTAGTTGTTCCGGTAAACAATGCCCGTTATGCGCTAAATGCAGCCAATGCCCGGTGGGGAAGTCTTTATGATTCTCTTTATGGAACAGATGCAATTAGCGAAGAGAATGGCGCTGAACGAACAGCAGGCTATAATCCGATTCGCGGGGAAAAGGTCATTCAATTTGCCAAAGCATTTCTCGATGAAATTGTTCCTTTAACAGAAGGCTCTCATAAAGATGCGATGCATTATCAGGTGAACGGCGGAAAATTGGCAGTAACACTAACGAACGGCAAAGAAGCCAGCTTAAAAGAAGAAAACAAATTTTCCGGCTATCAGGGAGAGGCGGATCAGCCTTCAGCCGTTTTGTTCAAAAATAATTCCCTCCATTTTGAAATCCAAATCGACCGCAGTCATCCGATTGGTAAAGCAGATGATGCCGGTATTAAAGATATTTTATTAGAAGCCGCATTAACGACAATTATGGATTGTGAGGATTCCGTCGCTGCAGTCGATGCCGAGGACAAAGTACTTGTCTACCGGAACTGGTTAGGATTAATGAGAGGCGATCTCACTGTGACGTTTAAAAAAGGCGGCAAAACTGTAAAGCGCTCCATGCATCCTGATCGCACATATCACTCCGCAAGCGGAGAAGAGTTTAAGCTTTCCGGGCGTTCATTAATGTTTGTCCGTAACGTCGGACACTTAATGACAAACAATGCGGTGCTAGATCAGGAAGGCAGCGAAATTCAGGAGGGGATTCTTGATGCTGTAGTCACAAGTCTACTGGCTAAGCATTCCCTGCTGGGAAACGGTCCATATCAAAATTCGGCAAAGGGCTCCATCTATATTGTAAAACCGAAAATGCACGGCTCGGAAGAGGTGGGGTTTGCAAACGAGTTGTTTGATAGAGTAGAAGATTTGCTTGGTTTAAAACGCTACACAATAAAAATCGGAGTTATGGACGAAGAACGCCGCACTTCGCTAAATTTAAAAGCATGCATTAAAGCGGTAAAGAACCGGGTTGTTTTTATAAACACCGGATTTCTTGATCGTACAGGCGACGAAATCCACACGAGTATGGATGCAGGTCCGATGATCCGGAAAAGTGAAATGAAATCCTCTGTCTGGCTTTCCGGATACGAAAAATCAAATGTGGCGATCGGACTCGCCAGCGGATTCCAAGGGCGTGCACAAATTGGAAAAGGAATGTGGGCGATGCCGGACATGATGGCGGATATGCTGAAGCAAAAGATTGGCCATTTACAGGCTGGAGCAACAACTGCATGGGTTCCTTCGCCAACTGCGGCAACATTGCATGCTTTACATTATCATCAAGTCAATGTCAAAAAGGTACAGGAAGGGCTGCTGGAAGAAGTTCAGGGTTTGCAGGATGACATTTTACAAATTCCGCTGGCAAAAAATCCGCAATGGAGTGCAAAAGAAATTCAGGAAGAGCTCGATAACAATGCACAAGGAATTCTCGGATATGTTGTCCGCTGGATTGACCAGGGAATCGGCTGTTCAAAGGTACCGGATATTAACAATATCGGTCTGATGGAAGACCGCGCCACATTACGAATTTCAAGCCAGCACATTGCCAATTGGCTGCATCATGGAATTTGTACGAAGGAGCTTGTCATGCAAACATTAGAGAGGATGGCAAAAGTTGTTGACAAGCAGAACGCGGGAGATCCCGCTTACCGGCCGATGTCTCCAAACTATCATGATTCCGTAGCTTTCCAGGCAGCCTGTGATCTTATTTTTCAAGGCTATAACCAGCCAAGTGGTTACACAGAGCCAATCTTACACCGCCGCCGTTTAGAAACAAAGGCAAAATATGCTGTAAAGCAGTAAATACTTTAGTACAGTGGCAAAAGTCAGGTAGAGGCTTCTTCTGCCTGATTGATTATGAAACTCATCATTCAACTTTTAAGGATATTAATACCCTGCTGACTGATTTAAACGAAGATTTGAAAGGAGCTGCAAAAATGAAGTTTGTCAGATTTCAAAATCATACAAAAATTTGTACAGGTGTTCTTGAGGATGGAGTGGTAAAAGAAATACAAGGTGATCTTTTTGGGGAATGGCAATTCAGCGGTGCCAGGTTTCCGTTAACAGAAGGAAAACTGCTGGCTCCGCTCATACCAAGACAAATTATCGGAATCGGCGCAAATTATGTTGCAAAGACAGAAGAGCTTCCGGAAGAATTGCCTGATATACCGGTGTTTTTCTTTAAGCCGGTTTCCTCTTTACTGGATCCAGGAGCAGATATTATCATTCCTGGCGGGATAAGAGAAGTTAAATTTGAATCGGAATTAGCTGTCGTTATTGGAAAAGAAGCTAAGAATGTGGACGAAACGGAGGTGCTTGATTACATTTTTGGATATACGGTAGGCAACGATGTCACAGCTCCACAATTTTTTCATCATGACGGCCATTGGACGATTGGAAAAGCATTTGATACGTTTACCCCGCTTGGACCGGTTATCGAGACAGCGCTTGATCCGTTTGCGGTAAAGGTTAAGGCAAAGCTTAACGGCGAAGAAAAACAAAACAGTGCAACAGAGCTGATGATTATTCCGCTGCGAAAAATGATTTCTTATCTTTCAAAAGTGATGACATTAATGCCCGGAGATGTGATCCTTACCGGCAGTCCGCTTGGAGCGGAATTTGTAAAAGAGGGGGACGTCATCGAATGTGAAATTGCCGAAATTGGTTCGTTGCGCAATACATTCGTTACTGCAAAAGCAACTGTCATTTAGAGAAAACTTGTATGCTATAATGAAGGGAAAAAGCGGTACATCAGAGGTGAGCAATTTTGGAAAGAGAAAATATGGTAAAATCTGTAAGTAGAGCGCTTGATATCATTGCCTTGGTAAGTCTGAAAAATGGCGGTCTTGGCGTTACAGAGATTTCAAAGCAAATGGATATAAACAAAAGCTCTGTTTACCGGATATTATCGACTCTTGTTCGATATGGTTATGTTGAGCAGGATATGGAAACCGGGCGTTATAAGCTCGGTTATACTTTTTTAGAAATCAGCTCAAAGCTGCTCGATTCCATTGATCTGAGGGCAGAAGCAAAACCCTTTCTAAAAGAGCTGGAAAAAGAGACTAATGAAGTAATTCATCTCGTGGTGTATGATCAGGGAGAAGTAGTCTATATTGAAAAATTGGAAGGAAACGAAATGCTGCGCATGCATTCACGTGTTGGAAAAAGAGCTCCGATGCACTGCACTTCCGTCGGAAAAGCAATACTTGCCCATCTGCCGGAAAAAGCCGTAAGTGATATTTTAGAACGGAAAGGATTTCCGGTCCATACAGACAAAACAATTACAAAAAAAGACGTTTTTCTTAAAGAACTTGCAAAAGTAAGGCAACGAGGGTATGCCCTGGATTTAGAAGAAAATGAGTATGGTATTATTTGTATTGCCGCACCGATCTTTGATCATTTAGGAAAAGTAGCAGCTGCTGTCAGCATTTCCGGCCCGACAATCCGCATGACGCAGGAGCGTTTGCAAAAGCTTAAGCCACGGATGATGGAGACCGGCAAACAGATTTCCGCTCGCCTTGGTTTTGTCCAAGTAAACGTCACCCAGTAAGTGCAAACCATTTAAAAAAGCCTGAAGCCCCAACGCTATGCGCGGGGCTTCATCTGCAGTTATCCCGTACCTTACACCATATCAAAAACAGTTTGCCGAAGTGTAATAACCCAGATTCCGCGCGTGAACATTAATTTCAAGATTCAACATTTTTTACAACACTATCGACTCATTTAGATAAGATTTGACATTAGCATTTCGAATACATCAATAAATTTAGACATACCACTTACATTTCTATACACCTAAATATCTTCATTAGGATGCATATTTTTAAAAGTGTTATCGAAGTGCGGAAAATAAGAAATAAAGAGTATCTCATTTCAGCAAGCGGAGGAGCTCGAGAAATCTGATGGGGACTCTACCCCGCCTGTTTAACAAGTCACACCTACGCTACGCTTAGAGGTGGAGGTCTTACCATTCAAACACGGAAAGAAAAAATTTCTCGCAAATAGTGAGATAATGTACATATTGTTAAGAATATAAATGGTAATGTCTATTGAAAGGGCGAGGAAGAACTGAATAGGAGTCGGCGGTCTTTGGCTTTTAAAGATAGGAAAAGTGAATCACAAAGTAGGTATAGTTCGCATTTGCTTGAAAGATAGTGCAAAATAAGATTAAGAGAACATGAAGCAGAGGTATCTATACGATGAATGAAGAATTAATAATAAATACCGATATATGCTATCGGCTGGCTGAGCAAAAGGCTGCTCATTATTTTCAAACACTTTATGAGCAGGTTGTGCAAAAAAACTATTTTCCTATCCTCATAAAAGACATTCAATCCTGGAAACATCATCATATTCATCCGTATTCTTATTTGTCTTTTTTTTCCCGGAGAAAGAAAATGACTGCTTCAAAAGAGTATCACAAGTATATCAAGTGGCTTGATTATACAGGGAAATTAGATCATTACCTGGATCGGAGCATTTCCTATCTATTTATGCGTGATCTGGGGAAAGCTCTGGATTCTTCTCATACACAGACGAGGATCCGCCGTGTCGTAGACAGTTTAAAAACGCATCTCCTTGCCAAGGGAAACAAAACGGAGGCTTTCAGCATGGCCGGCTTGTACCGAATGGCGCAAAAGAATGGCGTTGAATCTGCGATGATCTGGGTTATCAACAAACTAAAGAATGTATCTTCCAACATCCCGAAGGAAATGGATGCCGTGCAAGCTGAGCGGAAAATTATAAAAATCATTGCCGGGGTATTGATGCATGAGGTGGAGGAAATGAGTGATGATTTGCCGTTTGAAAAACGAAGGAATAAACTGGATAAAGCGATTAAGCTGGGGTACTACTACGGTTTGACCTACCCCTTTTTAGACGATCTTCTCGATGCCAAACTCTTATCTGCTCGTGAGGAAAAGCGATATTCCGATTTAATTCGTACCACCCTTATTACCGGAACTGTACCGGTATTGGGCAAATGGAATGGAAAGAATATGGCCCTGATTCAATATATTCATTCGGAGCTCAAGGATGCTTTTACGTATATGAAAGCCCAAAAACAGCAAGAAACTTGGAAATCATTTTTAGAGCAATCCTATGTGTTTTTTAAATCGCAGGAAGAGGATCGTGTGAAGGATTTATCCTATGAACATTACACGAATGAAGATCTATATATCCCAGTCATTTTAAAATCTGCTTCTTCCCGATTAATCGTCCGTTCGTTAATCGATGCTCCTGAAAATGTGGACTTTGAAAGCCGAACCTTTTTTTACGGTGTTTACAACCAGTTGGCAGATGATTTCGCGGATATGTTTGATGACATGAAAGAAGGTGCGGTAACACCCTACACCTATTATCTGAAATATCATCATAAACGTCCGGATCTTATCAATCCTTTTGCATTATACTGGACGGTTATCTGCCATTTGATCCATCACGTTTATCACTCCGATAGCAAGACCTGTGAAGTTATTTTAGATCGTGCGGTAAATGGTCTGAAACGATACAAAGAGCGGATGGGAACAAAAAAATACAATGAAGTGATGGAATTATTTGCTACTGGAAATCAAGAATTTAATCGTCTGCTGCAAAAAATAGTTCGAAAAGCAGAAGATGTCGAATTTTTTGATAAATTGCTTCGTGACCATATTATTGCGATGCTAAAAAAAGAACGAAATGAACAAAAAGATTTTTTTGATACGTTAGAGACCGTACGCCGGCAGATCAATAACAGCTTAAAGATCCCTGATGTCGATCTAGCCACTTCCATGAAAGACCCAATCATCGAGGCTGCTAATTACAGCCTCGATGGCAGTGGAAAACGATTAAGGCCAATCGTGACCTGGATGATAGGTGTTCATGAATATGGATTAAAAAGTGAAGCAATTATGCCTCTCTTACGATCATTGGAATACATGCATACGGCATCGCTGATCTTCGATGATTTACCTTCACAGGATAATGCGCCTCTCCGCAGGGGACGGCAAACCTTGCATCAGGTATATAATGTTGCGATAGCAGAATTAACAGCTCTTTTTCTGACCCAGAAAGCGACCTGCGAACAAGCTTTGCTTGACCAGTTTAATGCGAAATCGGTACTTCACTTAATTCAATATTCGGCGCAAATGACATGTAATATGTGTAAGGGACAGGCAATGGATTTGGATTCCAAAGGGAAACGACTGGCACTGGAACAATTAAATAGGCTCTGCTTTTATAAAACCGGAATAGGTTTTGAAGCTGCCCTTATTATGCCTGCGATTCTCGCCGATGCGGACGCAACAGAAATGGAAGCATTAAAAAAATTCGCTTATCATGCCGGAATTGCTTTTCAGATAAAAGATGATTTACTTGATGTCGAGGGTGATTCAGCTTTACTTGGCAAAGCGATTGGAAAAGATCGTGATAACCAGCATTCCACTTTTGTATCCATTCTTGGTTCCGAAGACGCCAAGAAAGCGATGTGGGAACATTACTGTCTTGCAATGGAAGTGTTGCAAGATATGCCGCGCAATGTCGTTTTTCTGAAGCACCTATTAAATTATATGGTTAACCGGGATCGTTAATTTAAGAGAAAACTGATTCTAAGTGCGAAGTTGCGTTGAAAAAGGGGAATAATATAAATAACCTTGAAACATAAACCGGTTCAAGGTTTCTCTGATTTTCATATGTTCACCCTTATATTCTAAATTAATGGCAGGCACGGTTACACAAAAAATGCGTTACTGGATCGAAGTGATATCATCCCAGCCCATTGCTAATTCTATTAATTCTTTGTTGCCAATGGTAATTGTCTTTTTTTCAATGGCAGTGCCGCCGATTTTTTGGTAAAAGTGCTTCGCCTGATTGTCTTCTAATACCCATAGCATCATAGATCGAAAGTTTCTTTGTTTAAACCACCCGATCATTTCATTGCATAGTTTTTTGCCGATGCCCTGACGTTGATATTCCTGCAACAGATAGATTGCATAAATTTCGCAGTCAAATTCGAGTCCGGCATTCCGGTTCGTACCACCGTTAACAAACCCGATTATTTTGCCCTTCGGATTTTCACAAACAAATATTTTTTCATCGAAATTTAAATGAGTTAAGGCTGTTTCCCAGCTTTGCTTCCGACTTTCTACCTGAAGGTTTATCAGGTACTCTTCCGGGACAATTCCTTTATACGTTGTTCTCCAGCTGTTGACATGAACGGCGGCAATTCCTCCGGCATCAGCAATTATTGCTTCCCTAATGTTCATTATAATTATAACCTCCTTGATCAATATTATAATATTAATTCATATGTATCTGGTTGAATAACTCCATTAT
>JAGKQJ010000115.1 GCA_017898095.1 Bacillaceae bacterium Marseille-Q3522
AAAAAGTCCTTATATCATCTCTATTTTATCTTTTGTAAAAAGGAACGTGTTTGAATTCATAATCAGACACGTTCCTTTTGTTATTTATGAAAACTTTTTCGAAAGACCGTACTCTTCTCAAACTTAGATCCACCTGTTGTTTAAGAGCTTTTAACAAATCTATTTAGCAAACTCGTGCACAAGATTCATTACCGTTGTTTGTAATTTTTCCAGAGCGGCTTTGCTTTCCTCTGCACTTGACTTTTTTACTGCAAAATAAAATTTTACTTTTGGTTCTGTTCCGGATGGACGCAATGTGAACCATGAGCCGTCTTCTAAATGAAATTTCAAAACATTAGATTTAGGCAACGCAATTTCTTCTTCTGACGCATGAAGCAGATTTGTTTTTTTACCAGACTGATAATCTTCAATAGAAACGACTTGTATGCCGGCAATTTCTTTTGGAGGATCCTGGCGGAAAGTCGTTAAAATATTTGCAATTTGCTCTGCACCGTCTTTGCCTTTTAATGTTAAGGATTGCAGAGACTCTTTATAGTACCCATATTTTTCAAAAATATCGATGAGTCCATCATACAATGATTTTCCTTGCGCTTTATAATATGCTGCTACTTCTGCGGCAAAAATAGCGGCTTGTACAGCATCTTTATCTCTGACAAAACTGCCGATTAAATAGCCGTAGCTTTCTTCATATCCGAAGAGAAACGAATATTCACCGGTTTGTTCAAATTCTTTAATTTTTTCGCCAATAAATTTGAAGCCGGTTAACGTGTCAAATGTTTGCAAACCGAAGCTGTCTGCAATAGCACGGCCAATTTCTGAGGTTACAATCGTTTTAATGACTGCTCCATTTTTAGGTAATGTTCCTTGTTCTTTTTTCTGCAACAATAAATAATAAAGGAGTAATGCTCCTGTCTGGTTACCGGTTAATACAGTGTATTCCCCAGTTTTATCTTTCACAGCTATTCCCAAACGGTCTGAATCCGGGTCTGTACCCATTAATAGATCGGCATCAATTTTTTTCCCATACTGTATGGCCAATGTAAAGGCGGCGTGTTCTTCGGGATTTGGCGAAGCAACCGTAGAAAAATTTGCGTCCGGCAATTCCTGTTCCTTCACAACCGTTACATTCGTAAACCCAAACGCAGCAAGGCCAGCGCGAACCAGTTTATTTGCCGTTCCATGTAATGGGGTAAAAACAATTTTTAAATCCTTTCCTGCTTCCTGGATAATTTTCCGGTTTAATTGAATCGTTTTCAGTTTTTCAACATATGCATCGTCTACTTTTTCACCAATATAAGTAAGTAACCCTTTTTTGACTAATTCCTCTTCTTCTATTACCGGTACGGTTAGTTCGTTCTCCACCTTATTTGCATAGGAGATAATAATATCAGCTGCTTCCGGCGGTAATTGTCCCCCGTCTTCTCCATACACTTTATAGCCATTATATTCGGGAGGATTATGACTGGCAGTAATCACAATACCGGCGAATGCGTGGAAATACCGGACTGCAAACGAAAGCTCAGGTGTCGGGCGAAGTTCCTCAAATATGTATGTTTTTATCCCGTGGTATCCAAGTGTCTTTGCTACCTCGAGCGCAAATTCCGGCGATTTATGGCGCGAATCATACGCAACGACAACACCGCGGTTTTTTGCTTCTTCACCGGCATCTTCCATGTAGCGGGCCAATCCTTCCGTTGCTTTGCGAACCATATATATATTTAACCGGTTTGTCCCCGGTCCAAGCTCTCCCCGCATACCGCCGGTTCCAAACGCGAGATTTTTATAAAAGGCATCTTCCAGCTTCTTCTTATCATTTGTAAGGGACAACAGTTCCTGCCGTAATTCAGGATCTAAGTCTTTGAATGTGTGCCATTTTTCCCATTGTGTTTTCCAACTCATTATTGATGTTTCCTCCTTAAGTTAAAATAGTTACCCTTTATTCCCATATTATAAACGATATTACGTTATTCGGATAGTCTTTCTTCATTTGAAAGTTAGAGTAAAATTAATGTGGGCAGTATTGTAACCCTTTATTTGGTAATTGTTCGATAGAACAATTACCAAATAAAGGGTCCACCAAGCGGAAGCGCGGTAGTGCATGAGGCAAATTAGATGAAAAAGAGGGTCACTCCTTGGTAGAATCATAATCGCGAAACCAGATTCGAAGGAGGAACCCTCATGAAAAAGAATAACATAGATTTCCCAAATTTAAAACAAATTGAACAACTAGTTTGGAGGGAATTACAGGAAACTTTCTCTAACGTGATGAAGACAATGCTGGAGGAGATAGATGGACAGATTGCCGAAAAACGTGATAAAAACCGATATCGTTATAAAGACAAACGAGGAATAAGTTTCGTCAGCCTTTTTGGGGAAATTCAGTTGGAACGAAGATATTACCTTGACAGAAAAACAGGGAAATATGTCTGTCTCTTGGACCGTTATTTAGAGTTTGAGGGGGCGGGCGGATTCAGCCCGTTAATCGAAGAAGCCGGCATGGAGTTAGCTGTGACAGGGCCTTCCTACCGAAAAGCAGCCAATGCCCTTGAAACTCTTTTAGGCTATCGCGTCATTAGTCATGAGGCCATTCGCCAACACCTTCTACAGGTAGCCAGTATCCCAAAAGAACGTGAGCCTGTACGCCAACCGGTACTGTTTGTGGAAGTGGATGGTCTTTATATCAAACACCAAGAAAAAGGGAGAAGGGGCAAGGAAGAAAAAATAGCCGCTATTCACCAGGGCTGGGAAGTCAATGGGAAACGGGTTCGTTTAAAGAACAAACGCCATTTTGTTCATCGTGGAAAAGAGCCTTTCTGGGAAGCGTTTGAAGATTTTCTGGCAGAAACATATGAGTATGATCCGACTGTACATAAGCTCGTCATAAACGGTGACGGAGCCGGGTGGATAACAGCTTGTCGGGAATACTTCCAAAACAGAGCGTTCTACTCTCTTGACCGTTTTCATGTGGCGCGAGAGATTCAGCGAATATTTCGTGAGCATCCCCGGTACCGGCCAATCAGAATAGCGTTAGCGAAATACGATAGCGCAAAATTACTGTTGGAATTAAACAGCGCAGTAGGAACACTGGAACAGGAGTCGAAAGAAAAACGCCTGGAGGAATTGATCCACCAACTTGAAAAATATCCGGAGGCCTTGGGGGATTACCGTAATTGGCTCAAGGAACAAGGCGTGGAAACAGAAGGAATGCGGCCAATGGGAAGCGCGGAAGGCACGATGAGTGTTTTTGCGAAACGGCTCAAAAATGGACGGAGTTGGGTGGAAAAAGGCGTGAGTGCCATGTTAACTGCTCTGGTAGCCTATCTGGATCATTTGGCCTTAAAAACGATGTTCGGGCGCGTAGAGAAATGGACAGAAGCGAAGGAGGAAAAGAAACCGGCGAAACGATATGTAAAAAAAGCGAAACAAGTCATAGAAGCAACGAGAAGAGGAAATGTCCCATACCTAAGCGGAAAGACCAAACTACCGGTCTATGAAGCCTTACATGGGCTGAAAGGTTTTTAAAAAAACGGTTATTTTGTACCATGGAGCAACCCTAAAACCATGAATACGCTTTCGTATTTGTGGGCAAAAAAATTGCCCACAAATACTTGACTCAATCCATTTGAAAAAGTCTCGAACACATAACCCCGTGTTTTGCTATAATTTATATGAATCATAAATTCTTAAGGGGGAAATTCGATGTTTTTCTTTGCCAGGGTTTGGAGAAAGCTGATCAACTTTAGTTTTCCCGTTATATTTGCCACGACTGTATTTGTAATCATCAGTGCAGCTCTTATATTCCGAATTCTCGAGCCGGAAACATTTCCAAGCTTTTTTGATGGTTTATGGTACACGATGGTTACTTCGACAACCGTTGGATACGGCGACTTTTTTCCTGTCACATTTACCGGACGTGCATTTGCAATGATCTATTTCATTTACGGGATCATGACATTAACCGTTTTTATTGGCAAAATTCAAGTAATGGTTTCTGATTATAAAAGGCTGAGGGAGGAAGGAAAAATGGAATACAAAAAATCCGGACATGTTATTTTTATCGGCTATGGAAAGAAAACAGAAATTGCTATTAAAGAAATAAAAAACAATAACCCCAAACGGTCTATCTTATTAATTGATAATAAATTAGAAAAGAATCCATATCATGAAGATTACGTACACTTTATAAAAGGGGATGCGTCGGATGATGAAATATTGTTAAAAGCAAATATTTTGCAAGCCGAACGAGTATTTATTTTCTCCGATGAAAAAATAGACGATGACCTGGCAGCAGACGGTACTACCGCCCTTATTGCTCTTGGTGTGGAGAACATTACTTCAGAGCATCAAATAAATATGCATACGACTGTGGAAATAAGGAAAGCATCACACAAGAAACGATTTAAACATGCGAAAGTAGAGCGTTTTATTTATTCCTATGAATCTGTCGGGCTGTTAATGGCAAGAGAGTGTTTACATAAAGGAAGCGCATCAATTTTTAATGATTTGCTTTCCAGTGACAGAGGGGCAGATATGCATGATATACATGCAAAACCGGAATGGAAAACTTACAAAGATGCCGTTATTGGTGTTCTCTCGTTAGGAGGGACTTTATTAGCAGTCAATAACGACCTTGATATTGCGTCCTATTCTGAAAAAGTACTTCCTGAACAGGCGGTTCTAACGATAATGTGCAACGATGAAGTATTCTCGCATTTTTCTAGTAAAGCATGAGGATGATTGATTAATAATATAGTGACCCGCTGTTCCAATTACCGCAAGGAAAAGACGCGGTTTTCGCGTCTTTTCTCCGTATTTTCATGGATTAAGCCTGTAAGTCCCACTTCGTAACGGAAGCTGTCATCATTGTGTCTGTTGAAAACAGTATGTCCGTATTCTTTTGATCAGGGAAATAGCGTAAAGTAAAAACTTCTTCGCCATCATTTATAAATATCTCCAATGAAGAACGGTCGCCAAACACTTGAACCTTCTCCAATCGCCGCAAATAGCAAGTTCTCCTCTCCTTCCCCTGCTTATCGAATTGTTCCCGTTCAACAATTGCAAGTCGTTTTTTCAGATCATAAAGTAACTTTGCTTCCCCGCGAAAGCAAATCGAAAACCATCTGCCGGAAATTTCAATATCCTCTACAAGCAGTTCAAAAGTAATGCCGCTTATTTTCGTAAAAGAAGCGGACAGGCCATGTAAAACAGCTTTTGGGAAAAAGTTTTTCGATTTTCTTAATTTTTTCAGCTCTTCCACAGGTTTTTGATAGAGTCTGCCATTCCTTAAATGTATTTCGCGTGGGATCGTCAATGCGTGAATCCATTTATAGGGAATTGTCGGATGCAACATTTCATTTTCCTCCGGCAGCCCCATCCAGGCAAATAATATTCTTCTCCCTTTGGGATCTTGCATCGTTTGCGTAGCATAAAAATCAAATCCCCTATCCAATTCAGTAAAAGGAGAATGATAATACTGAAACGTTTGATAATCCAAATGACCGGTAAAATAGCCAGTTTGATATAAATTATGATATAAATAACCGTCCGCTCTCAGTCCCTGCGGGGACACCAGCAGTACATCTGCCCCGTTCAAACGGAATAAATCCGGACATTCCCACATATAGCCGAAATCTTTAAGGCTATTCTTATTTGCTCCGGATATCGGGCCGATGAATTCCCAGTTCACCAGATCCAAAGAGAGGAATAATACTGCAGATCCTTTTTTCTTGATTGTTTGTGCGCCAAGAATCATATACCAGCGTCCTTGATACTTCCAAACTTTTGGATCACGGAAGTGCGCGGTATATCCGGGAGGTACTGCAAACAGCGGACCTATTTTCTTAAAAGTAATGCCGTCGTTCGAAACGGCGAGACATTGATAAGTTACTCTCTCTCCTTTCAAATTTCGTACATTTCCAGTATAAAAAAGATACATATTTCCGCTATGTTCAATGGCACTTCCGGAAAAACAGCCATTTTTATCAAACCAATCGCCTGGAGCAAGTGCTATCGGCTTTTTATCCCAATGAATCAGATCCTTTGAAGTAACATGGAACCAAAACTTCACGCCATGTGCAGTCGCAAACGGATACCATTGATAAAAAACATGATACTCGCCTTTAAAGTAAATAAGCCCATTCGGATCGTTTAACAGGCCAACCGGCGGTGCAATGTGATAAGTCAACCTGTATGGATCGCTTTCGACGGTCGCTTTGTTTTTTTCTATCTCTTTTTCTGCACGCTCCAAAAGCTTTGCTTGGTTATTTTGCATTATTTATAAAGCTCCTTTCTATTGTATTTCATATACGTATGAATAATTGAAAGGATAACTGTAATAAATATATGTTGTTTTAGTAAAAAAATGCAAAACTCCTGAAGCCGGAAATGATTTATTTCTGCAAATAAATCATTATTGCTGTTCGAGATGATCAGGATTGCTCCATTGAAAATGGTATACTTTTCTCGGACGGCCGCGCACGCCGGGCTGCTCCTCCCCGACTTCATTTACAAGCTTTAGCACATGCAATTCTTTTAATATGCGCCTTGCGCTGCGGTCTGTTACTTGCAGCCAGCGTGATAGTTCTTTTGCTGTGACATAATCTTTTTTATAATGCCTCGACAGAGCGTACACCTTTGAAATCGCACTTAAGCTGATCGACGATTCCCCCGTAATCATGCGCAATTTGTTTTCAATTGAACTCAATACATGCCTGGTTGCATAACTGACATTCTCATCTTTATTAAGCGGCCCGATAACGGTACCATCCTGGAGAACCTTCATCACACTCGGTTCCTTTTTTTCATGTGCATATTGCAACGCCTTCCGTACATTGATTTCCGCTTCTTGCACCGTATAACCATTACCAATCCCTACATGGACAAAGAAATTTGTTAATTTTTGCAGCTGGTCCGGCAACGATTGCAGTTCCTGACTGTGCTCGAGCTCCATTAATTCTCCCCACGTTACAAAAATAAAATAAAGGCCATCTCCAATTCGCACCGATGATCCTCTTACTCTTTCTGTGAAATCAACCAAATATTGCTCAAGTTTCTGTTCTCTCCGCTTTATTTCATAGGTTTGCTTGCGCCGTAAAGAAAACCATTCCTTGCTGTCTACTTCAATTGCGATAATGCTCACTTGCGAGCGTTGATAGGTTATCGTACGAACCTTATTGATAATGTTTGGAAAGGTATGTTTAATAAGATTTTGTGTCGGAAGTAAAATCGAACAGGGAATCCGTGCGTCTGTTAATTTTCGGTAAACAGATTTCATGCATGTTAAACAAATATCGACTTTTCCACTATGATAAAGATTACGGTGAAATTGAAAAACTTCATCCGCTTGTGCACATTCTTTAAAAGGATAGCTGTAAAATTGCACCTGCAATTCGGCATCTTCCAAAGCGGTTTCGATATCGTTTTCATTCATCGTATCAAAGCTGATTCGACTCCACTTATCCCTATTATGGACGATGATTTTGATTAGCGACCTGTATAAACTGGATCCTGCTAAAGCCGGGTATTGTGCTTCTTCTTTTCCAACTAATTGAGATGTGATTGCGTAATGATAAGGCATTTTGCCGGAAAACAGCCAAAAATCAATATCAAAAGCTCTTGATCTTGGAATTAACTCGTTTAGTTCAGCCATTTTCTGATAAATAATCGGTATCAATTGCAATTGCTCAGAAAAATGCTTTTCTCCTATTCTTTGTATTCTTCTTACAGAAGATTCCGGTCCGGCAATTCCAATGACAATTTTCACATAACATCATCTCCTCGTATCTGTTATTAGAAAATAACAAGTATAGGGTTTTTTCCCCGCCAGATAAAGTGAAACTTCCATCAGTGAAGATTTTTCAACGTACAGGACGTACTAATACCGACGAAGACATGGGGCCGTGGCGCCTTTAGTCGGTGAACGTACAGGATGTACTAGTGCCGAAGAAGTTATGAGGCAGTAGCGAACTTAGTCGGCGTGTTCATCTCCACTAATGGTTAGTCGCGCAAAAAACTACCTGCCAATGCAAAAGTCAGCTGTGAGAAGCCGGCGGCTGGATAAAGTGAAACTTCCATCAGTGGGGGTTTTCCGACGTACAGGACGTACTAGTGCCGACGTTGCAACAGGACGCCTGAGATCTTAGTCGACACACGTCCCCCACTGATGGTTAGCCGCGCTAAGCCCGATTGATTTTTCTAAGGGCTAAAGCCCTAAGAAAAACCTTACCACGCAGAGCCTGGTTGAAATATCTAAGAGCTGAAGCTCTAAGATATTTCTTATCTCACCAATCGGGCTTTTAGGGGTAGTTTATCCCCCGCCTAACTTGATTGGTTTCACCTCTATTTTTGATGCGGGGGTATTACTGCCCCTTAATCTGTGATAAACACTTTTAGCAGGATAATTTTTTGATTGTTTCTGTCAGCAATAGTGACCTCTCTACTAATGTGTCAATCTCTAAATATTCCCTTTCACTGTGGGCACTTCCGCCTACCGGCCCCATTCCGTCAATGGTTGCAACACCTGCAGCAGCAGTAAAATTGCCATCAGAGCCGCCACCCGTTTTTGTATCTTTGATATCCAAACCGATTTCTTTGCCGACTTCTTTAATCATCGTTAATAATTGCTTGCTTTTCTCATTTAAATACATAGGAGGGCGGCCGATTTTTCCGGTTACTTCAATGGTTGTCCCCGGGACATCAGGTTTGGCACAAATATCTTTGATTGCTTTTGTCACATATTCGGCCTGTTCCGGAGTGGCTATTCTTACATCTACACGTGCTACTGCTTTCGCAGCCACGCTATTAACAGAAGTGCCCCCTTCGATCATCCCGACATTTAAAGTAAGACCTTCTTCATAATTTGTTAAAGCATGAATTTTTATAATTTTATGGGCAAGCTCTTCAATCGCACTTATGCCTTTTTCAGGTTCTACCCCTGCATGTGCCGCTTTTCCATAAGCAGTGATAGTAAAACCGCCCCCTCCTTTACGTTGCGATACAATGGAGCCGTCTGCTCTTCCCGGCTCGACAATTAAAGCATATTTTTTCCCTCTTGCCAGTTCTTCGATCAATTTTCTCGAAGAAATCGAGCCGATCTCTTCATCACTGTTTAAAATAATCATTACATTTTTATAAGCATCATTTCCTGATTCAACAAGCGCCTTCATACAGTAAAGTACGGCTGTCTGGCTCGCCTTCATATCAATAACGCCCGGACCGTATGCGCGATTTCCTTCTGTCTTAAATGGTCTTTCCTTCGCCGTACCCGCTGGAAAAACAGTATCCATATGGGCTATTATCAATATTTCCGGATGATCTGCCTCCTTATGTACAACTGTCAAATGATTCCCGGTTTCTTCTTGCGGATGAACCTCAACATGAAAGCCCAGAGCTTCATATTTTTCTTTTAAAATACTGCCGACCTGATCAATACCGGATTTTACATACGATCCGCTGTCAATATTGACTAACTTTTCTAATAATTTCATCATATCTTCTTGCTGATTTTGAAAAAATTCCTTCAACATGATGACACCTCTTCTATAATTTTATGCACAAAACAACGATGTTTCTAATGCCCTCCATCTTGAAAACGGTATTTCAAGCAAATTAATCTTTCATTCACTACAGTTTCCAATGTATAAGTCTTAATAGAAAGGGGGATGCCGATCCCCCTTTGATCTTTTCATATGTTAATGGCTAAGGCATCCACTTTCACTCTTTATTAATGAATACACCTTTACTGTTTTCTAATGGATAATGGCAGGAGACAAAGTGCCCTTCCTCGAATTCGCTTAATTCAGGAGCTTCCGTTTTACATTTATCGGTTGCATACGGACAGCGAGTGTGGAAACGGCAGCCTGAAGGCGGATTGGCCGGACTTGGCATGTCTCCTTCAATAATAATCTGCTCTCTTTTATCCCTTAATGTCGGGTCGAGAATCGGGACAGCAGACAATAGTCCTTCCGTATACGGATGAAGCGGTCTGCTAAATAATTGTTCTTTGTTTGCTAATTCAACCACCTTGCCTAAATACATAACGGCAATACGGTTACTAATATGCTTCACTGCCGGCAGACCATGGGCAATAAAGAAATACGTCAAGTTGAATTGCTTTTGCAGCTTTACTAATAAATTTAGGATTTGCGATTGGATAGAGACGTCCAGAGCAGATACCGGCTCATCACAAATAATCAGCTTTGGCTTCAATGCCAGTGCCCGGGCAATCCCTATCCGTTGCCTTTGTCCGCCGCTGAATTCATGCGGGAATCGTCTCGCATAAGATACATCCAGGCCTACAACTTCCATCAGCTCATACACTTGTTTTTGCAGTTCTTTCCCCCGGGCAACTTTATGGGTCAAAAGCGGCTCCGCTATAATATCAAATACCCTCATGCGCGGATTTAAGGATGAAAAAGGATCCTGGAAGATCATTTGGATATCTTTACGCTTTTTTTGCATCTCTCTGTCAGAAAGATTGGTAATATCAACCCCGTCAAACATGATTTTTCCTTCTGTCGGCTCCAACAGGCGGAGAATGACATTACCGGTTGTAGATTTTCCGCAGCCCGATTCGCCGACCACACCTAAAGTTTCTCCCTTTTTCAGCTTAAAATCAATACCGTCAACTGCACGTAAATAGTGCTTCTCTTTTTTAAATAAGCCTTCAGATAATGGAAAATACTTTTTCAATCCTTCGACTTCTAAAATGTATTCTGCTTCACTCATGTCAGTTCCACCACCTCTTTTTCGTGTAACCAGCAGCGCACTTGATGACCGTTCTCTATATCCGTTAAAGCAGGCTCTTCATGGACACATTTTGCCATCGCATACGGACAGCGCGGGTGAAACCGGCAGCCCTTCGGCATTTGTGAAGGATTAGGGACTGTCCCTTCAATAGACTCAAGCTCATCCTTCTTTTCATGTATCTTAGGTGTGCTTTTTAACAGGCCTAACGTATAAGGATGCTTAGGGCTCTTAAATAAAGTAAATACATCCGTCTGCTCGACTACCTGACCCGCATACATAACAATCACTCTGTCCGCCATTTCGGCAATGACACCAAGATCATGGGTGATTAAAATAATCGATGCTCCGTTTTCACGATTTAATTCCCTCATTAAATGAAGAATCTGAGCTTGAATCGTCACATCCAGTGCTGTTGTCGGTTCGTCGGCAATTAACAGTTTGGGATCGCAGGATAATGCCATTGCGATCATGACACGCTGGCGCATCCCGCCGCTTAAGGAATGCGGATAGGAAGCATAGACTTTCTCCGCCCGGGGAATGCCAACCTTTTTCAACAGCTTAATTGCTTCTTTTTTTGCATCTTCTTTATTTAGCTGTTGATGAAGCCGGAGTGCTTCAGATACTTGAAATCCTACTGTAAAAACCGGATTTAACGATGTCAGCGGCTCTTGAAAGATCATGGCAATCTCATTTCCCCGTATATGGCGCATCTCTTTTTTGCTTGCGCTCGTTAAGTCCTTTCCTTCAAAAAGGATACTGCCTCCGGAAATTTTTCCCGGTTTTCCGACTAAGCCCATTATCGAAAGAGAAGTGACACTTTTTCCACTCCCTGATTCACCGACAATACCGATTGTCTCACCCTTATTTACTTGAAAAGAAACACCGTCGACAGAAGGGACAACACCATTTTCTGTGTAAAAATATGTTTTTAGTTCTTTCACGTCTAATAATGCATCACTCATGGTTTCTCCTCCTATCCTTTTCCTTGAGCCCGCGGATCCAATACATCCCGCAGCCAATCACCTAAAAAGATAATTCCTAATACAGTAATGGTAATAGCAATTCCCGGAAAAGTGGCAACCCACCAGCTTGTTGCTAAATAATCCCGGCCATCACTCAACATTCCGCCCCAAGAAACTGTCGGAGGCTGAATGCCCAGTCCCAGGAAGCTGAGAGACGCTTCCAGAATAATCGTACCGGCAACGCTCAATGTTGAAATAACGATAAAAGATGAAAAAACATTTGGTAATATATGTTTTAAAATAATAAACGTATTTTTTGTCCCGATTGATTTTGCCGCTCTGACAAACTCTCTTTGCTTAACGCTTAAC
>JAGKQJ010000116.1 GCA_017898095.1 Bacillaceae bacterium Marseille-Q3522
GAGCATTAAAAACTGAGATACCACAATTATTGAAGTGGATTGGAAATAAACATCGATTTGCAGAAGAAATAGTATCTTATATACCAGATAATATAAATACTTACTATGAACCATTTTTAGGAAGTGGCGCTGTTTTAGGTACTCTTTGTTATCACAATAAAAACAGTTTGTTTAGAAAATTTGAAAATGCAGTTGGTTCAGATATTTTGCCTTTCCTGATAAATATTTTTAATTATGTAAAATATGATCCAAACACATTAATTGATCATTATAGAAACTGTATTAAGGACTATAATGAGAATCGTTTAGAAAAATATTTGGAGATAAGAGAAAGGTTTAATAAAGACTTTAATTCACTTGACTTTGCCGTTTTAACAAGAACATGTTATTCAGGTATAGTTAGATTTCGAAAATCAGATGGTTATATGAGTACGCCAATCGGACCACATAATCCTATTTCTCCAGCGTCATTCGAAAAACGTGTTAACATTTGGCATAATCTTGTAAAAAACAATGTAACTTTTTTTAATAAGGATTATAGAGATGTAATGGATATGGCTAAAGAGGGGGATTTAGTTTATTGTGATCCTCCTTATACTCACAGTCAAACAATTATTTATGGCGCTCAAGAATTTAAAATTGAAGACTTATGGAATAAAATTTCCGAGTGCAAAAATCGTGGAGTAAAAGTGATGTTGTCAATTAACGGTACTAAAAAGTCTGGATCTGAAGATATAAGTGTTCAAGCACCTAAAGGTCTTTTTGAAAGAGGGACATTTGTCAATTGTGGAGTCAGTATGATAAATAGACTGCAAAGGATTGGTAAATCTATGGAGAATGAAATCGTAAATGATAGCTTATTTTTTACGTGGTAATTGAGGCTTCTATAAGGATAGATAAATTGATTCACTATGATCTTTATCTCAGCTGATTTTATACATTCAGACAATGATCTTCATATAATATTAAAACTTTAAAATTTTATTCAATTAGACAAAAAGATGTAAAATCGTTTTATGCATTTCTTAAATTATTATGTAAATGACATCGATCAAAATAGAAGTATTATCAGTTTGAAAATATTTTTTATTCCTAAATTGCAAGAATAAATTAGTCGCAGACTTAATCAGGTGAAGGAGACTTTCCCCTCAGTTAGTAGTACCGCTGTACTGCGGTACTACTAACTGGGCACGCCATTGTACCTTAACTGATTAGTTTCCTGAATTCTTGTTCAAACTTCTCGGCCGGTGTCCAGTAGTTCAGAATTTTTCTCGATAGATGATCTATCGCGCGGATCATCTGTTGCAATCTGTCGCTGAGACAGACAGCCCTTCAGCCTCCTTTAAAAATTTGATACTATGATATGTTGATCCTCCTTTTTGTCCGAAGACAGTAACAATGGAAATCATGTTTCTCATTTTTTTCTAAACATAACAAAATAAAGATGCTTATATTATTATGTGTTGAAACTACACGAAATGTTTCAGCTTAACATGTTTATAGTTATTTTGAGCACATAACCAAGTTCAGAACATAACTTGACTCTTGCACTTTTGACAAAACACCCTAAAAAAGGGTATATGGGTAGTGCCTTAGCGGATCACACTTTTTCAACTTTTTTCAACCCGCTAATTTTAGTTCTTTCAGAACATCCATTAGGGAATTTTTTCGCCAGAGCTTGTTCATAGGTGTAGACTACTAAAATTGATAGGAACAACCACAATATGCATTGGTGGATTAAGAAAGAATTTATCAATTTATCTGAATAATTTTAGTGTTTACGTTCTTGTATTAATATTTAAAATTAAATATTAATATTATTTTTCTATTTATTAATATATTTACGTTTATATATTGACGTAAATAGTTGCTGTATGATATAAAAATATTAAAATTATTAACTCCATAGAAAGAGGGGATATAAACTTTGTCTATTAATACTATTAACTCTATTAATTTGGGCACACCGACAAATGCAATTCAAATTCCAGCATTAAAATATATTAGTGGGGGACGGATATGGTACGCAGCTACGATTCCTTATCGTACTTTGGGTAAATTTATTAAAACTTCAGCTGTTAAAAAGAAAAACCAAGAAATCATAAGAAAAGATATAAAAAATCGATTTTTAGATACAAAACACAAAAAAGAAATTGTTCAGTATTTAAAAAGTGAAAAAGAGTTCACTCTCCCCCCTATTACGTTAGTTTCATATGAAGAGCTAGATTTTCGACCGTATGAGTTTGCTGATGGAAAACTGGATGAAGATATAATTCTGAATAATGGTGGATCCGTTGTAGGAGTTATTCTTTTACCAATTGATTATGAATTTGAATGCCTTGATGGAAATCATCGTACAGCTGCAATACAGGATTTAACAAATGAAAATCCCGAATATATTGTAGGTAGTAGCATGTTGCTAAATATTGTTCACGAAAAGCGGCCAAAAAAAATACGTCAAGATTTTGTCGATGTAAACAAAAATGTTAAGCAGACGACATCATCAATTAATACTTTATTTAATACTAGAGACCCTCTTTCAAATCTTGTAGTTGATCTGGTCGACGAAACAGACTATTTAAAAGAAACAACCGAGCTACTAGCAACTAGTGTATCAAAACTATCAAAAGACATTTACACTATAAATAACATTAAGAATGCTATAATTGAAATTGCTGGTTATAATTCTCAATCAGGAAAAGCAAGTAAACTTGCTCAAGAACTTATAGAAAGTCCTGATAAAGAAAAAGAGTTAAGAAAAAAAGCAAATTTATTTTTTAATGAATTAAAGAAAACTAAGGTTATTTCTATGTGTCTAAAACATAGAGAAAATACTGCAGAAATAAGAAATAGTTCTGTAATTACTACTGGGACTGGCATCATAGTAGCCTCTCGCATTGCAGGATACATTTTTACTAACTTTAACGAATATCAATATCAAGAGAAGATACAAAAACTTTTTTCATTAGACTGGTCCAGAAATAATAGCATCTTTGAAGGTAAAATTATGGTAAATCAAAAAATACTAAATTCAAGAGAAGCGATCTCATCAACGGTTGTAGCCTTGAAAGTTCAACTAGATTTCAAATTGTTAGAAAATGAATATCATTTTATAGAATAACAATTCTAAATAATTATTAGTGGTGTACAGAAATATTCAATAAAAAGTACTCCAAAGATTTCGATGGCGCTGAAAAAGTTCCCTTACAGTAAAAAAGGTATAATACCTCATTATTCCGAGGGGATTATACCTTTTTACTGTAAAATTAAGTATTTTCATTAATTGCGTCGTGGAATTCATTCGAGTCATACTTTTATTCAAAGACATGTATTTTAATTAACAAATGCGTGGTCTAACTCCACCGTCTTTAGACGGTATCCGCTTTTAGCCTTATTCATTTGTGTCCATACTTTTAAAGAGGTGAAAAGTGTGGACGGATATAAGAAAAGTAGCCATGTTGTTAATGACGTTCTATAATGCCCGGAAATTGACGTTACTAACTGTCCTAAAATTGACGGATTCACTGTCCAAAAAGAAGGGGAAGCAGTCTGATGCTTCCCCAAAGTTTTAAAAATCAACCTTATACGTTTCGTTTTTTTTAAGGTAAAACCTAACATCATTTCGCCCGGTAAGGATATACCAGTCTCTGCCCAATTCCAAACGGCAGGAAAGAGTCTTTCCATTGCCTAGATGAAGGTCAAACCATTCCCCACATCGCATCTTATAACCTGAATTTTCTTCCCACATCACAACCCAACAATCCACCTCTTCATTGTAATTCATCTCTTTCCAACGGCTTTTCATGAAAGTTCCCCCTGGATGACTTGCTTGATCATATGATCGTCAATGATTCTTCGGCCATTTTGTGAGCCATACAGAAGACTATGGGTACAGAGTTTATTAATGAGCCTTGCGGCACCCCCAGAGAATCGATGAATTTCGTCAAGCGCCCCATCTGAAAAGATTGGTTGATCAACTCCAGCATAGAGAAGATGCCTAGAAACATATTCCTCAACCTGAGCACGATCCAGATGTCCTAACTGGAATTGGATATCGATTCTTTGGCGTATCGCCGCGTATGACTGTAAGCGTAGTCGGTCCCACAATTCACTTTGTCCAACAAGGATAAGCGCCATCGGGCTTTGCGAATCCATTTTAAAGTTCAGTAGGAAACGAACTTCTTCAAGCATTTCCCGGTCCAATAGATGAGCTTCATCTACTACCACTACAGGCTGTAGTCCTCGTATGCCTTTCATCAATTCAATTTCACGGTGAAGTTGTCGTTTCGCATCCCCACGATAAAACTTCGCTTCGGATCCTAATTGTTCCAATAGCCCTTTGTAAAAATGGCGGGGAGTTAACTTAGAGTCGGACAGATAAAGGACGTGGAATTTCCCTTTATCCAATTTGTCCACAAACTTACGGATTGTCGTCGTCTTTCCTGTACCACTATCCCCACTCAGAACGGCAAAAAGCTGTCTTTCAGCTGCATATTTAAGCCTCCCAAGGATTTCTTGCATCATGGAGGAATCATATAGTTGGTCCGTTGGCAGATCTCGGGTGAAAGGGGTATTTTCCATTTCATAGAATGCTTCAAACACGAGAATCACCCTCCTTCCACACACCACGGAAGGTTACGGCAGGTTTCTGTTCGATTTGACGTTCTTGGTTCTTTCGTTCAGCTGCCTTTAATAGTCTTGAAGATTCCACACTCTGCACCTGCAGGTGCTCAGGTAATGCAGGACGTTTCCCAGCTCGTTCTCCAATAACGAGCTTCTTGGCTTTCCAAGGAGTATAATCCTCGAACTCAATGGTAAGCTCCTCAATATTCGCAGGGTCATAAACAACATCAACCTGTCGTCCAATAAATGTCAGTCCTACCTCATATTTTTGATCCAAGAAACTGATGCATCCTGATTTATCAACTTTCCTTGTTTCACAATGAAGGAATGCATTGCCCAACGTATCTGGATCGATGAAGCGAATCGCTTTCTTATCTGAACGAAATGCCGTTTCTGGACTGATTTTCTCCCCAAGTGCAGAATGAGGCTTATTCTGATAACACTCTGCCAGCCACACTTGGAAGAGTTCATTCAGGCGATCAAGAGTATTGGGTTTTTCAATGGCAGCTTCACTGATAAATGAATCTATGATTCTATTGAACCTTTCAATTTTGCCCTTTGATTCAGCGGAGTACGGTCTTGTGTAAGTAAGGCGCGTACCTATTTTTGAGCAGGTACGTGACATCCATTTGGTCCGATATTGCTTTCCATTATCGAAATAAACAGCCTCAGGAACGCCATACTTTTGGATTGCCGGCCGAAAGGCATCTTCAATGATTCTAGAATCCAATGTAGGATAGAAAGCTGCATGAAGCACAAACCTGGTTGCGTCGTCGATAAAGGCGACAAGGTATACTTGTTTCTTCATTCCATTTGGACCAATCGGCAAGTAAGGACCATACTTGATATCTGATTGCCAGAGCTGGTTGCGATGCCGTTTTTGAAACCTTCTGGCAGCTACTCCTGTCTGGGAGTAGAGTCTCATATGTCGTGTGCTGTACCCTTTTTCCGTCAGCTTTTCCTGAAGTGTTGATCTTTTGATTTGTCCTGGTTCAGCTAACCCTTCCCATTCAAGAATCTGGATAATTTGAGCTACACTTCGGCTTGGCACTTCCTTACGTAGAAGAATTGCCTGTTCCAATAGATGAAGAGGGATGGCTTCTGACTTTCGATTAGTTTTTCTTCCTTGTGGCTTCAATCCCCCAAACCCATCTTCGCGAAATTGAGCCAGATATCGTCTGATGGTTCTCTCTGAAAGACCGTTCGCCTTCGCTATCTGGTCTCTTAATTCCTTTACTTTTCCAGCATCAAGCCCCTCTGCCAATAAAGGGGATATTAGCTGAAAACGCTGTACCGCCAATTCTTCTGATTTCTTATGATCCCTCATGATACACTCTCCTCTCTGTGTCTATCATGAGTGTAAACCAGGGGTTATTGGACAATGAATGCAGAACGGGTATGTATCCAAAAATTAATATTTACAATTGGCCGGACAATTCTTGTCAGCCATCCATTAGCATCTCCTGCCAAGCGTCCTATCCTTTGAAGTGCAGTCCCTGAACCTTCGGACGTGAAATCCAGGGGGATGTGTCCCTGTTTGGTCCTGATCATGATGGAAGTCAAACAGCCAATCCAATAATCCACAAATTCATGAAACCAGCCATGCCATCTCGAAAGGGTGGAATCATCGGCCGGAACAATGTGGTTGGAAGGGTTCGTAAGAACGTTTTCGATACATTCAGCCTCATAGCGTTTATAAGGGACCAATAAATCCGGTAGTTCATGGTGGATGGTACGACAATTAGTGCACTGTAACCTCCGGATGTTATATGTCTTACTCTGTCCCAAATGATCCTTGGCTTTTCGATCCTTAGTTCCTATAACCAACATGTTTTTACCACAACATGGAGAAGGGATCCTCCCCGCACTCCTAACTAAAAACCCCGGTAAGAATGTTTTCAATCAGCTGATATTCTGATACAATAACCATATACTTTTTGGTGGGACGTCTCCCGTATAACTGTTGGCGCAGTTATACATTATGGGAGGCGTCTTTTCCTTCCTTCAGAATTATAAATGTCGAAATGTTTCGAGTTATATACGGACATTATAATCGACTAATTATGGACAGGCAATACCGTCAACTTTCGGAAATTTAAGGGTGACAAAAACACCCATGCCATATATGATATCAAGTATATGTCATATGGGTAACAAAATACAGATATAAAGTGCTGCGAGGCAAAGTGGCTGTTAGAGTACGAGAACTAGTCAGACAAGGATGCGAAGCAAGAGGAATAACGATTTTGCAGGGAAGTGTGGGGAAGGAGCTCATACACTTGTTCATATCATGTCCGCCAAGCTTAGCTCCAAGCAAAATCATGCAATATTTGAAAGGACGCTCATCAAGACTGTTACAAGAAGAATTTCCGGAACTGAAAAAGAGATATTGGGGTCAACATTTATGGGCAAGAGGCTATTTTTGTGCAACAGTAGGAAAAGTGACCGAAGAAATTATCCGGAACTACATTGCGAACCAATCAGGAGATTTAAAAGAAGACATATTTAATATTGATGAGTGAGTTTAGTCCAATTCAGTATGCTTCAGCTTATGTACTTTTAGAGGACTTCAGTCTTTTTTAACGACTTTCAGTCGTCGACATTTATGTCTAAATCCACCTGCTTCAGCAGGTGGTCGTGTAAGTTCTTTTTCATTAATTCTTAACTGAGTAAAATAGGTAGTAAAAGAACCGATAAGTAACCCAATAATTGTAGACATAGGAGTAATTAATATCTTAAGTATTTCCATAAATTACCTATATTTCGTTGTATTATCTATCAATTTAACAAAAAAGTAGATACTAAAATATATCATAGAATGAAAGGGTGTTATATGCAAAAATATTCTGTTAATAAGGGATGTCAACGTACTAAGAAATTTGACACAGTTTGACATATTACTATCTGCCCATCAATGTCGAAGAAGAAATAGATCTTTTTACTGTAACCATCAAGTAAAAATGGACACTTTTCGCTAATTAATTTTATTTTCCAAGAGTTGGTTCCCGTATACAATCTTCACTAATTCAAACGATCATATTGCAAAATGGTGTAAATTCTCAATAATGTTCAAGTGCGGTGTTGATAACATGCATCTGCAGGTAATTCTCTCACACAAAACATTTACTTCACAAAAAATAACCCCTGCTCACTCACTAAAGCATGAAACAGGGGTTTCAATTATTTCACCTTCACAGTTCGAAATCCGCTTTTATTGCCGGATTTTTCTGTTGCCCTTATTTTAGTCGTTGTCCCTTTTTTCTTCGGGTTGATTTTCACTTCATAGAGGATCACTTTATATAATCATTTTTTTAGGTGATTTTCTGAACTCATACCAATTCATATCGCCATGAAAGTACGTGTTCTTTATTATAGTGATCGGCTTTTCCTATGGAATCAAAAAGCCTCATTTTTTGAGCGACTACTTTTTTCGCTTCTTCGATACATTCTGGATAGATCGCATTTGGATCCCACAGTTCTGTTGTTGCTAAGATTTCTCGGCATTTTTTGTAAAAAGCAAATTTATAGTCAGAAGAAATATTAACTTTTTGAATACCGATTTTAACGGCTTCCGCAATTTCATTATCTGGATTAGACGAGCCGCCATGTAAAACAAGTGGTATATTTATGACTTCCTTGATACTTTTTAGGATATCGATACGTAATTTTGGCTTTACATTTTTAGGATAGATTCCATGGCATGTACCGATTGCAACCGCTAATGTATCAACACCTGTTTTTTCTACAAATTCCTTTGCGTCTTCTGGTTTTGTATAAATAACTTCGGTTACTCCGCCTTCAATAGTAGTTCCTGTATTTCCAATTGTCCCTAATTCACCTTCAACGGATACGCCTACTTTGTGGCTTACATCCACAACTTCTTTTGTAATCCGAATATTTTCTTCAAACGGTAATAATGACCCATCTATCATGACAGAGCTGAATCCAACATGAATCGCACGTAAAATACTATCTAAACTATCTCCATGATCTAAATGTAAAACGAAAGGTACAGGACTGCCTTTGACCCGGTTTAAAACATAATGAAAAAATTCGTCTTTTACAAAGTCTAGTTCAGTTGGATGAACTGCAATTATTGCGGGAGAATTATTTTTTTCAGCTTCTTCTACTACCACTCGTAAGAAATTACTGTCAGCTACGTTAAAAGCCCCTACGGCAAACTTATTCTTTTTAGCTACCTCTAATAATTGTTTCATGTTTAACAACATCGTTTCTTCACTACCTTCTTTATTTTTTTAAAGGGTTTTACCCGTGGATTTTGAAAGATTAATATAATATTTGACCAATTCTTTTCCTGCGTCTATGGTACCGTGTATTAAATCAAAGTAATTCATTGTAGGATTTCTATCAATCCGGTGCTTTATATTGTCAACTTGTGCTTTCATAAAATCTGAGCCGACATTAATTTTATTAATTCCCAATTCAATAGATTTTCGAATATTGTCCTCTCCGCAACCGGATCCACCATGCAACACGAGTGGCATACTTGTTTCCTGTTTAATTTTTTTTAAAATTTCGAAGTGGAATTTTGGTGTATAACCTTCCGGATAATTCCCGTGGCTTGAACCATAGGAAATAGCTAAAGCATCTATGCCTGTCTTTTTTGCAAAATAAATAGCAACTTCAGGGTCAGTATACATGTCATCATTTGTCCTGTTATCCCTTGTCACAGCTCCCGTGTTACCTATCTCTGCCTCTACACTTGCACTATATGTTTGAGCAAACTCAACCATATTTCTCGTAATCTCTATGTTTTTTTCAACCGGATAAGCTGATGCATCCATCATAACGCTTGAAAATCCATCTTTTAGACATCTTTTAACAAAACCAATATCAGTACCATGATCAAGATTGATGGAAATTTCCACACTCGCTTCATTTGCCATTCTAATAATAGGCTTTGTTAATAAACAACTCCCAAAATGCTCCTTTAAATGATCTTGTAGTAAGTCGATAATGATTGGTGCCCTCAATTCTTGAGCTGCCTGAATGACAGCTTTAGCAGTTTCAAGATTAAAACAATTAATCGCCATCACCGCATAATTTTCTATATTTGCCCGTTTTAGCATACCTTTCATGGAAACATACATTTAGCATCCCTACAATCTACTTAATTTTCATGAAATCTTTATTCCAGATAAATCTATTTCATCTTCTGTATTATCATCACTCGTATATTCTTCTTCCGCAGGCTCTTTTTTCCAAAAGAACAGCATTAATCCTGTAACTAGAGATCCGATTAATAATGCTAAGGTGAATAACAATGGATGATTCATCGCCGGGACAATAAACATTCCACCCGAAGGAACAGGTGAGCCAACACCCCATAACATCGATAATCCTCCCCCAACAGCAGCTCCCAGCGTACAGGAGACAACTACACGGATCAAATCAACTGCCGCAATAGGAATAACTCCTTCTGTGATCATGCAGATACCCATAGGAAATGCAATTTTAATGTTGTCTTCTTCTCTTTTCGAATATTTCTTTTTCTTAAAAGCTTTTGAAAAAACCCATGAAATGGTTACACCGAAAGGAGGGACCATTGAAGCTAATATTTTTACTGCTTCCGGTTCATAAATTCCTTCCAGCAAAAGACCATCAGCAAATAATGAAGCAACTTTATTGACAGGTCCGCCGAAATCAAAAGCAGCCATTCCTCCTAAAACAGCGCCAAAGACGAATTTCATTGATCCCTGCATATTTGTTAAGAAAGAAGTTAATGCATCTGTCGCCCAAACAATCGGAACACCTAGTACAAAAAACATCAAAAGACCGATTACTAAGCTTGAAATTAATGGGATAATCATCATAGGCATCAAACCTTCTGCCCATCTTGGAACCTTTAAATGGTTTTTAAGAAAGTTAACAAAATATCCAACGATAAAACCACCTAACATTCCTCCCAAAAACCCTGCACCTATTGCATTTGCAATTAAACCCATTAAAAGGCCGGGGGCAATACCGGGGCGGTCCGCTATTGAGTAAGCGATAGCTCCCGAAATAACCGGCGCCAACAACCCCATTCCCAGAACACCTAATGAGGTAAGAGCGGAAGCAATGGAGAAACTTTCTTTATAATTTTCAATAACTGTTCCACCTGATAAATTTCCAATTGCAATTAATAGTCCCGATGCAACAACCAAAGGCAACATATAGGAGATAGCCGTTAATGCATGTTTTTTAATTTGCAACTTTTTAAACATATAAGTCACTCCTTACTTGGTAGTGTTTAATTCCTCTTCAATTTTCTTATATAATTGCTTAGGAGCTTTAATAGCAATATGTGTTGGAATCTCTACTATTTTTTTTCCCTTAAACCGTTCCTTCCCGCTCACCTTAATATCTGCAGCAATGATGACTAAATCCGCTGCCTCAATTTCTTCTTTCGTTAACTCGTTCTCAATGCCAATCGTTCCCTGAGTTTCAATTCGTACATTATGACCTAGTTCTTGCCCGGCCTTCATTAATTTTTCTTTTGCAATATAAGTATGAGCAATACCTGATGTACAAGCTGAAATTCCGACAATATTCATCGTTTAACCCCTCCTTTTTGACAATATGTCAATCACTTCTTGCTTCGTTTTAGATTTTAGAAAACGGTTAATAAATTCCTCATCGGCTAATAAGGTTGCTACTTTTTGAAGCAATTTAATATGCACTGTAGTGGAATCACTTGTTTTAACAGCAAATAAGAAAATAACTTCGATCGGGTTGCCGTCCATGGATTCCCACTCAATAGGCTGTTTTGTTCGCCCGATTGCTATGGATGTTTTGAGAACACTATTTGATTTTCCGTGTGGAATAGCTATTCCTTTTTCAAGACCAGTAATCCCCTGATTCTCACGGTACAGCACATCTCTGATAAATTCTGCTTCACTATCTAAACAATGATTGATATATAATAAATGTGTTAATTCCTTTATTACTCCTAATTTAGTTGTAGCTTCCAAATTTAAAGTAATTAAATCCTCTGTGATTACTTTACTAATGTCTAATGTTTCTAAATTATTTTCCATTCTTAAATCTCCTGTCCATCTGTTTGTCTTTTCCAGTAATCACTAATAAACTGATCAATTTTCTGCTTATCCGCGTCATTTAATATGGGACTTACTAAAATCGTAGGTTTATCTACAATGCTATTCTTTTTTACTGTTGAAATAACAAGTTCAACATCATCATAGTCTTTCTTTTTGATTCGATGCTGCGCAACAATTTTTCTTATTTCCAGGTTCGGAAACATTTTTTTAATTTTTTCGGATAATAAATGGGATGTTCCTATACCACTTGAACATTCAATTAAAATCGGTATTTTTTTTGGTAACCGGTCTTCAATTGATATCTGAAAATACAAAGTAATATAGCCAATTTCTTCATCTGTTAAATTCTTCACAT
>JAGKQJ010000117.1 GCA_017898095.1 Bacillaceae bacterium Marseille-Q3522
AGCCCGATTGGTGAAATAAGAATTTTCTTTGGGCTTTAGCCCTTAGAAAATTCAATCGGGCTTCGCGCGACTAACCATCAGTGGGGGATGAAGGAAAACCCCCACTGATGGAAGTTTCACTTTATTTTATATTTTTAAAGGGAAAGATACTTATTTGCAGTAAGGATTGATGTCATCTATGTCGCATAAAAAAAAATCAGTCATTTCTTTTTCGCTTCTTTTTCTTTTGATTTATCTGATTCATTTTTTCATTGTAAAAGTACCGGGTGATGACACGTGGTTCTCCGATATATCTAAACAATTCACTTTGATGGAATATATAAAAGAACGGTATTTAGGCTGGAGCGGTCGTATTTTTCCGGAAGCGATGCTGTACACATTGTTAAACCATCGGATCTGGCTGTGGAGAATTTTGAATTCGTTTTTCTTTATCATTCTTGCTTTTTCAATGGTAAGAATCGTAAAAAAAGAAGTCCGTTTTTTCGAAGTAGTTATTGCTCTTGTAACTTTGGGATATTTTAGTCAGGCTGTCTTAAGCTCCGGATTTTTTTGGATAACCGGCACGATAAATTATCTGTGGCCGATTGCTTTAGGATTCGCCGGGATGATTCCATATGCAGATTGGCTGTTTCGAAAACAGTTACCAGGTAAAATTACGATGGTTATTTGCTTCCTTTCCGGTTTTTTAGCTGCGATTAGTAATGAGCAAGTCGGTTTATGTATGTCGTGTTTCGCAGTACTTGCTCACCTCGGCTTATGGCTACGTAAACAAAAGCAAAAGAAAATCTTATTTTTATTCACTTTTTTCATCGTTTCGGGTGCAGCGATCTTATTATTAGCGCCAGGAAATCAGGTGAGGTGGGCAAATGAAGTCGCGCGCTGGTTCCCGGATTATGAAAAACTATCGCTTAAAGGCCACTTATATATTGGGACAATTTGGTTCTTTGAAAAAGTCTTTCGGGAAATGAAAGTGCTGATCTTTTTTACATCTATTGTAGCATTACTTGTCAGTATGAAGGATGAAAAGATAAAGAAAAAATGGCATTTTTTAGCGTTTTTCTTATTGGTATTTCTGTCGATTGGGGCACACGTAGTTTTTGAAAAGCAATTGGGTTATTTGTATGGATTTCAATTTATCCGAGAATATCGCTACAGCGGGAATATGGTAATGTTAATTATGTCGCTATTGCCGTATCTATTTTGGACTGTGTATGGGAGTTTGTTAATGTTTTTTATCATCAACAAAAGTGAACAGAAATTTTTAACCGTCTTCTGTTTGTTAGCGGCTATTTCATCGCTGGTGATTATCTTTTTCTCCCCGACGATTTACGCTTCCGGTAACAGAGTTTTAGTGGTTAGTGCGGTATTACTGGCTTTTGTTACTTTATCGATCGTATTAAAGACGCGCATCTTGGAAAATAAACTTAGTTTTGCAATATATAGTATCGTGCCCGCTTTTAATTTCGGCTATTTCATCATCACCTGGATTGTCAAAGGCTACTATGTGCTGATGTAAAGCAAATGGAAATTGCAGGTGTGAGTGATTGGGATTTTTTCAAATTATATTTTGATTGGCTGAAGGGGAAAAAAGAACAAGAATTCATCGCAGATTAAGGGGCAGTAATACCCCCGCCTCAAAAATGGAGTTTCACTTAATATCTTGATTTAATTCTTTAATATCGTTTAATTCCATTCTGGAATTTTCTGTGAAAGTGATAGAAAATTTCACATAGCCAATATCGGGATATTTTGCAATATGATCGCCGATTACATTGCCGTTGATCGTGACACTTTGATATTCATACCCTTCATTAGCAAAGGTTTCTTGGATTCTTTTTGCTAAATTGTACATTTCTTCTTTGTTTATTTCCGTTGCATCCATTCTGATAAAGATATCGATTGGCCGATCCAACTGCAAATGTTTATCCCAAGTAATTGTTTCTGGAAATTGCCCTTTTAACACTTCTAAAAAAACGTCAATTTCTTTTGTCTGAATACCTGTTTCCTCCAGCACCGTACTTATTTCCAGTTCCGCCTCGCTGCTTAATCGCTCCATTAATGCATTGTCTAACCGGGAATAGCGAATCCCGTCAAATTGAATTTCAGGATTGATAAAACCTCTTACCGTACATTGGAATTCATCTGGCCCTTCCACATCTTTTTTATTGCCCCCAATCGCTAACACCGTAAATGAATATTCGCTGAATTTAAAATTATAAAAGCTATCATCGATACGAAACTCCTCATCAGGATACTGGGAAGATAAATAATTTGTCAACACTTTTTTGGAAATTGCTTTACTAATCGGATTACCGTTAAATGCGTTATAAACGTATAAAACAAATCCAACCAGAAGGCATAATAATATCACGAAAAACGGATTTTTGTATTTTTTCATCGTCACATCAGTCCTTTTCTTTCAGTTTCAATAATAACCAACCAATTAAACTGCCCAGCAAAGAGAATAAGAAGTGAACGAGCGTAAAAAGGAAAGAACTTATTAATATTTGAAATAAATAAGGAATAAACGTTAATTCTGTTGTTTCTTCAGCCCAATAGCTGGAAATATCGGCACCAACAGACCAAATAAAAATTGGGATAAAGGCCAGCAAAAAGACAATTTTTATATCTTTATAAAATAAATACGTCACGCAACCCAATATCGTATAAGATAAAATAAAGCCAAAACTTTCATTTAGCAACGAGGTATTGATCGCCAGGAAAAATGAAATTGCCACAAAAATAATTTGGTAGATGGAAAGCTTTTGATTGATTTTTTTAAACATTTTTTCATTGTCGACCGTTGATTTAATTTCACTTTTTTTCAGCAGACGTTTTGACATCGAAACAAGCTCTTTCAATTCCTCCGACTTGCTGGTTTGTTCCTCGATCCATTTTGTAGTTTCCTCACTCAACAGTCCTTCATTGTATAAGGGAAGTAAGTCTTTAATAATAGAATGAATTCTATTGTCCATGATATCCCTCCAATTTTTTTTGCAGCTTCAACTTTGCCCGGTGAAACGTAACTCGGGCATAATTTTCACTCTTTCCGATGATCTCGCTAATTTCCAGAAAGGAAAGTTCTCCGTAGATCCGCAATGTTACAACTTCTTTTGAAAGATCATCCAACTTATTTATTTCTTCCAATACCCGCTTTTGCACTTCTTTTTTTAGCAAATCTGTTTCCGGAGAAGACACTGTTGCCTTTTCATTGATGGGCTCTTTTTGCAGATTGGTTTGGTATTTTTTCGTGCGATAATACTTTTTTAAGACATTTTTTGCAATCGAAAACAGCCAAGTTGAAATCGTCGATGCACCGGAAAACGAATGGGCACTTTTTAACGCCTGGTAAAAAACTTCATGTGTTAAATCTTCGGCTGCTTCTTTATGTAATGTCTGCACGTAGAAAAAGGCATAAATTTTTGGTTGAATTTCAATGTACAGCTCTTCTAATTTCATTATGCCCCTCCCTTGCGCCGTTCCTCAAAAGCTTTCACTATATTAGTACCATGAAAGGTCTATTTGTTACAGTTATTTTTAATAAATTTGTTTCGAGAATATATGTATGGATATTTAATAGATTATTAAAGCTGGCGGACTGATTTGCCGTTTATTTTACGAAATGACTATGATATATTTGAAAAGGACAAATATTGGATTGTGGTACTAAAGTAATATCATTTCGTATTGTTATTAAAAGGATGTTATGTGTATGAAAGCGTTTCGAAAAAATAACATAGTTCCTTATATTTTGCTTTTTCTCCTTTTGTATGTATTTCATTTCATCATTAAAAAAGTGAATTGGAATAAGGAATTTATAGTAGTCTGTTTGGAAGCCGGGAAGCGAGTTCACTCAGTTGTTAAATAAGCGGCTAAACGGATTTTTTTGTGCAGCGATTTTCAAATAATGTTATAATCTGTGATGTGTAAGCTATCGTTTTGTTAATAATAGAGGAATCAATATATTATGTTTACGATCGAATTAAATAATAGAAAGGGAATGTTGTAATGAAAGGGATTATATTGGCCGGGGGAAGCGGGACACGGTTGTATCCATTAACCATGGTAACTAGTAAGCAATTACTTCCGATTTATGACAAACCAATGATTTACTATCCATTATCCACCTTAATGCTGGCGGGAATTCGTGATATTTTAATTATTTCCACTCCAGAAGACACACCGCGGTTTGAAGCACTATTAGGAGACGGATCTCACTTCGGGATTCACCTATCGTATAAAATTCAGCCAAGCCCGGATGGACTGGCACAAGCTTTCCTTATTGGAGAAGAGTTTATCGGAGAAGATTCTGTTGCAATGATTTTGGGAGATAATATTTACTATGGAAGCGGCATGAAAAAAATTCTCCAACGCGCAGCGCAAAAAGAGTCAGGGGCAACTGTTTTTGGTTATCATGTCCAGGATCCGGAACGATTCGGGGTTGTCGAATTTGATGAGAATGGCAAAGTATTAAGTGTTGAAGAAAAGCCGAAACAGCCTAAATCCAATTATGCAGTTACCGGGCTATATTTTTATGATAATCGCGTCGTCGGGATTGCGAAAAATATAAAGCCGTCATCCCGCGGCGAATTGGAAATTACCTCTGTCAATGAAGCCTATTTAAAATTAGGCGAGCTCGAAGTAGAACTGCTAGGCCGCGGCTTCACTTGGCTAGATACAGGGACACATAAAAGTCTGACAGATGCGACAAATTTCGTCCGCACCGTGGAAGAACACCAGGGAATCAAAATTGCAGCACCAGAAGAAATTGCCTATATTAACGGCTGGATATCAAAAAAAGAACTAGTCGAATCAGGGAATAAATTCTCCAAAACCGGCTACGGCCAATACCTGCTAAAAGTAGCAAAAGGAGACATAAAGTACTAAGAAAAGCGGAGGGCGCTAGCCCAAACCGATAGGATGTTGGAGGCATTTGAACCGAAGGCGCAGTTTGCCTTCGATTCAAATGGTGAAACAGCCGTACGGTTTAGCGCCAGGAGCTGGACAAAAGAAAAGCAGAGGCGGGTTGAACAGCCGCGACAAGCTTAAGACGAACATACATAAAGTCCGCTTTATGACTTTATGTATGTTTGGCTTAAGACCTCGAGCGGCTACCCGCCGGAGCTGGACAAAAAGAAAAGCGGAGGGCGCTTGCTTAGGACTGATAGGATGTTGGAGGCATTTGAACCGAAGGAGCAGTTTGCCTTCGATTCAAATGGTGAAACAGCCGTACGGTTTAGCGCCAGGAGCTGGACAAAAGAAAAGCAGAGGCGGGTTGAACAGCCGCGACAAGCTTAAGACGAACATACATAAAGTCCGCTTTATGACTTTATGTATGTTTGGCTTAAGACCTCGAGCGGCTACCCGCCGGAGCTGGACAAAAAGAAAAGCGAAGCTGGACAACAAAAACGGAGGCGGGATGCCAGAGGTCAGACAGAATAGAAGAAACTCGCAAGCGAGTTTCCACGAATTCTCACTTTCCACCTCTCACCTCCCACTTCTAAAAAAATCGAGAAGGTGTATAGAGTGAAAGTTACAGAAACAAATTTACCGGGTGTAAAAATTATCGAGCCGGATGTGTTTGGTGACCATCGCGGCTGGTTTATGGAAACATATAATGAATTAAAATTTCATGAAGCGGGAATTGACCTGAAATTTGTTCAGGATAATCAATCCCTTTCGGCACAAAAAGGGACGCTTCGCGGCCTGCATTACCAGCTAAATCCGAAAGCACAATCCAAGCTGGTCCGTTGTACAAAAGGTGCTATTTTTGATGTCGCAATCGATATCCGCAAAGGCAGCCCTGCATACGGCAAATGGTTTGGCATTGAATTAAGTGCAGACAATAAAAAACAGCTGTTAATTCCAAAAGGTTTCGCACATGGTTTTATGACGATCACAGATGATGTGGAAGTTCAATATAAAGTGGACGAACTTTACGCTCCCGCCTGCGACAGAGGTATCATTTGGAATGATGCAAAAATCGGGATTGAATGGCCAATCCACATCACGCCGGTGTTGTCGGCAAAAGATGAAAAGGCGCCGACATTAGAAGAGGCGGAAGCCAATTTTATCTACGAGGAGCAATAAAATGAAAATATTGGTAACTGGTTTTTCCGGGCAGCTCGGGTTTGATGTTGTCCGTGAAGGTGAAAGCCGTAAGTTTGAAATGATTGGTGTCGGCAAAGAAGAGCTTGACATTACGAAGGAAGAAGATGTGAAGCAATATGTTCAGCAGCTGAAACCGGATGCGATTATCCACTGTGCTGCCTATACGGCTGTCGACAAGGCGGAAGATGACCGGGAAAATTGCCGGAATGTCAATGTTGAAGGAACAAGGCATTTAGCGCAAGCAGCCAGGGAAACAGACTCCGCATTTCTATACATCAGTACCGATTATGTATTTGACGGAAAAGGCGAACAACCTTTTACAGAAACGGATCCGTGCAACCCGGTTGGGTATTACGGATTAACGAAATATGAAGGGGAAAAAATTGTTTCTTCCCTGCTTAGCAAATGGTTTATTGTCCGGATTTCCTGGGTGTTTGGCATAAACGGAAACAATTTTATCAAAACGATGCTCCGTCTCGCGGAAACAAGGGATGAATTGAATGTAGTCGGGGATCAAACAGGCTCGCCTACGTATACGTATGATTTAGCAAGACTATTAATTGACATAATCGTAAGCAAAAAATATGGCATCTATCATGCTTCGAATGAGGGTTATTGTACATGGGCGGAGTTTGCGAGAGAGATTTTTCACCAGGCCGGAAAAAACGTCAAAGTCCATACGATAACGACAGAGGAATACCCGACAAGAGCAGTACGGCCAAAAAACTCACGGATGTCGAAACAAAAGCTTATCGATCATGGTTTTCAGCCGCTGCCTGCGTGGCAGGATGCACTGAAGCATTATCTCAAAGAATTAAATCAAGAGGTGAAATAAATGACAAAGAAAAAAGTGCTTGTAACAGGCGGAGCAGGATTTATCGGCGGAAATTTTGTGCAATATATGGTAAAAAAATACCCGCAGTATGAGATTTATAATTTGGATTTATTAACATATGCCGGTGATTTGACGAAGCATAAAGCAATTGAAAAAGCAGCCAATTATCATTTTGTCAAAGCAGATATTGCCGACCGGAAGACGATTTTTCCTCTCTTTGAAAAAGAGCAATTTGATTATGTTGTTCATTTTGCTGCAGAAAGCCATGTTGACCGGTCGATAACCGACCCGGAAGTCTTTGTCCGCACCAATGTCCTTGGTACACAGGTGCTGCTCGATGCCGCAAAAGCAATAAATATCGAAAAATTTGTGCATGTTTCCACGGATGAAGTATATGGTGAGCTTGACTTTGATCCGGCAACATTTTTTACCGAAGAGACGCCATTGCAGCCAAACAGCCCGTACAGTGCCAGCAAAGCGTCTTCCGACTTAATCGTCCGCGCTTATCATGAAACATTCGGACTTCCGGTTAATATCACCCGCTGCTCCAATAATTACGGGCCATACCATTTTCCGGAAAAATTAATCCCATTGACGATTTCAAGAGTGTTAAATAATGAAAAAGTACCTGTTTACGGTGACGGGAAAAATATTCGTGACTGGCTGCATGTGCTTGATCATTGTGCGGCTATTGACCTGGTTTTACATGAAGGCGTCAATGGGGAAGTATATAACGTCGGCGGACATAATGAACGAACCAATCTTGAAGTAGTGAAAACCATTATTCACACATTGGGGAAATCAGAAGATTTAATCGAACATGTAAAAGACAGACTTGGACACGACAAACGCTATGCGATTGATCCGTCGAAACTAGAAAAACTTGGTTGGAAGCCGGCTTACAATTTCGAAACAGGCATTGCGCAAACCATCCAATGGTACCTGGATAGCAAACAATGGTGGGAAAATATCATTAGCGGGGATTACCAGCAATATTTTGAAAAACAGTATTCGATGAAGTAATGCTTCAAAGTAACATGGGAAAAGAATATTATTTTTTTGCAATAGCCTCGGAGTATACTTCGCGGCTTATTGCCTTTTCAACGGGCAGTTGTCAACTAACTTAACGAATTAGAGAAAGAATCACTTTCGAATGCTGAAAAATCTCAAATATTAGAAGCCGCTAATAGTGGGGGGTATTGGAGTAAATTCGCTGCAATAGCAGGACTTTTTGCAATTATTGATTACTACAGCCGCGATAAAAATGAAAAAATATTTAAATACATTTTTGATAAAGGGCCGGATCTGCTGATCGATTTTATTATCAAGAAAAAGGGGGAAAAAAGAAGAAAGAAATGAGTGAAAGATTATATTGATGATCTATAAAGTTAGAAAAAACCAATTTCCACTACCTGTAAATGTCTATTTTTCCCATGTAGTATGCGCGAGAAAGAAATACTGATGTTGAAAAAATATTTCATTCTGTTGCTCACCATTTTGCAAGGATAATGTCGAGAAAAGCGTATATAATATCACGAATTTCGCTTGAAAAATAGTATGTGAGAATATATGATTAGAAAAGTAATCATTTAAGGGAATTTTAAAAAATAGACAGAGAGGGGAATGGGGTATTTGGAACAACAAAAGATAATGAGAAATTCGGAACAATTAGTCGTTTATAATGATGATACATTCATATATATATTTCTAAAGAGAATATTTGATTTGTTTTTTGCAATTATTGGTTTTTTTATTCTGTTACCGGTTTTTGCTGTTGTAAGCGGATTTTATCTTTTTGGTGAAAATAGAGGGCCGATGTTTTTTAGCCAACAGAGAATTGGAAAGAATGGTAAGCCCTTTAAGATTTTAAAATTTAGGACAATGGTAGTCAATGCAGAAGAAAAATTAAAAACAGATAGAGTATTATACAAAAAATTTATTAAAAATGGATATAAACTTGAGACAGAAGAGGATCCGCGAATTACAAGATTTGGACGTTTTCTCCGAAAAACAAGTATTGATGAGCTTCCGCAATTATTGAATGTAATAAAAGGGGAGATGAGCCTGGTCGGTCCACGGCCGGTTGTTGAAGAAGAATTGGCGGAGTATAAAGAGAGAAGAAGTGATTTTTTATCTGTTAAGCCTGGTGTAACGGGATACTGGCAAGTGAGCGGCAGAAGTAATGTGAACTATCCGGAAAGAGTAGATATAGAGCTTTATTACGTCCGGCATAAATCAGTTTTGTTTGATATGAAAATTTTACTGAAGACTTTTACTGCGGTAATTTTTCAAAGAGGAGCATATTAATTATACATATATATGCTAGTGTTGCGGAATAGTTAAGTTTTATCATACATAAAAGTATCGATATTGCTCAGGTTCATCCATTTCAGTCGTCTTTAAAAGAGCCAATACAGTATGTATGAAGCAGGGAGAAGATTATTGGTGAGGTGGTAAAGATGGTTGAAATCATTAAAATTATTGCAGAAATAGTAAATATTTTTCATGATTTAATTTGGGAAACTGTATCTTATTTTGGCTGGAAAGCAACAGATAAGGATTTGCATTTATGGGTTATTGGATTGATCGGAATTCTGTGTTATTTTGCTGTACATGCTCTATTTAAAATGCTTGCAAAATGGAGTATTACGAGTATTTCATTCATTTATACGTTTACGCTTTTAATTGTTTTCGTATTTGCAATTGAAATTCAGCAAAAAATCACCGGCAGAGGCAATATGGAATTTGCCGATGCCGTTATTGGATTATATGGATTTCTGATTTTTTTCGCAATTTATCTATTCATAAGGCTGGCAAAGAAGTTGATTATCAAGCGACTAGAAAAAAGAAAAAACAGGAAAAATCCCCCTGATAACACTTCTCGTTTTCAAGGATAGTCTTCCTGCTAAAGAAAAAAGGCGTTAACAGTTGTACAGACGCCTTTTTATTGTGCAAAAACAAATACGATTATGTAAATACAAGGGAAATGTTGTATAATAAATTTAAAGGTTTTATAGATTTTAGAAAAAACGTTGAAATAAGAATTAAGGAGTAATTCAACTAAAGATATGTCCACAAAAAAAAGATTATTAACTAATTTTTTATCTCTGGCAAGTATGCAGGGGCTAAATTTACTTCTCCCTGTTATTACGCTGCCGTATTTATTACAGACACTGGGTCCAGGCAAATTTGGCCTTATTAGCTTTGCACAAGCATTGATTCAATATTTTATTCTTTTCACCGACTACGGTTTTAATTTAGTCGCTACAAGAGATATAGCCATCTCAAGAGAAAGTAAAGAAAAAGTATCGACGATTGTTTCAACCGTTTTATTAGTAAGGATATTATTAATGGCTGTTTGCTTTATCGTTTTATTTGTCTTAATAACGTTTATCCCAAGATTTCAAGACGATTCCCTTATTTACCTGTATACTTTTGGCATGGTTGTTGGAAATGTTCTTTTTCCTATTTGGTATTTTCAAGGAATGGAACAAATGAAAATTATCTCTATCTTGAATATCATTGCAAAATCTATTTTCACGATTGGAATATTTATTTTTGTAAAAAGTGAAAATCAATTTTTATTAGTTCCCATTTTAAATTCATTCGGTTATATCGCAATTGGTATAGCAGCACTATACATCATGTTTGTTAATCATCATATCCGTTTTATTTGGCCGTCAAAAAATCATATTTTACACCAATTAAAAGAAGGATGGCATATTTTTGTTTCCAATGTGGTTACAAGTTTATATACAACGAGCAATACCTTTGTATTAGGTTTTTTTGCAAGTGATATAATTGTAGGGTATTATTCAAGTGCAGAAAAAGTGGTAAAAGCAGTTTCAAGTATTATATCCCCATTGATACAAACAATTTATCCATATTTAAATAGAGCTTTAACACAATCTAAAGAACGGGCACTGTGGATATTAAGCAGAGCGTTTTTTCTGATTACGCTAGCGATGGGGCTGTTGTCATTAGCCGTTGGGTTTGGAGCAGAAACGTTGGTTCATCTCATCGATCCCGAATTTCATCATTCGGTACCATTGCTGCAAATTATGGCCGCTTTACCATTAATTCTCGGATGGGCAAACGTATTTGGCATTCTTACGATGATTAATTTTGATTATAAGAAGGAACTGTCCAGAATCTATATTGTGACAAGTATAATTAGTATTATCCTGATGGTTACATTAATTCCGATTTTTAAACAATATGGTACAGCTGTTAACGCGCTGATTACGGAAGCATTTGCCACAATGCTAATGGCAGTATTTTTATGGAAAAAAGGGATTATTTTATGGAGTTGGAAAAGATACAGAAGGGAACATTGAGAATGTACAGCGATCAAGTAGCATCAATCATGGTCACGTATAATCCGGAATCAGATATTAGCAGTAATGTAAAATCTATTTCACAATCATGCAGGCATTTGCTTATAATTGATAATGGTTCCAATCAGGCAGCAATGAAAAATCTGCAACATATACAAAATATAGATAATATTACAATTATTTATAATGATAAAAATATGGGACTCAGATATGCATTAAATCAAGGAATTCATTTTATAATAGAAACGCAAGGACTGATGGATGTTGAATGGATCGCCACCTTTGATCAAGACAGTTGTATACAGTCTAACTTTTTCTCAACTATGCTGGAGACATATCATTCAGCTGTAAATAATGTGAAAAATGCTGCTGCGATACTTGCACCAAATTGGTTTGAAGAAAAATTATATGCAAAAAAGCAGTTGCAGAAAACGGAACTGAAAGAATTACGAGAACAAAAAACGGTCATTACTTCAGGCAGCCTTGTAAAGAAGAGTGTGTTTCAGAAAATAGGACTTTTTGAAGAGGAATATTTTATTGATTTTTTAGATATCGAGTTTTGTTTACGTGCAAGAAGCTACGGTTACAAAATTTATCTTATTCCAAATGTTACAATGCTGCATCATCTAGGTCATACGGAAGAACATAAATTGCCGTGTGCTCTTGTAAAAGCCACAAATCATAATTATATTAGGAGATACTATATTAC
>JAGKQJ010000118.1 GCA_017898095.1 Bacillaceae bacterium Marseille-Q3522
CCTAAAAGTGCGATTTTTTCAAAAATATATAAATATACAAAGTTTTCAGACGAAAACATGATGATAAAGGGAAACTTTTTTGACTCGGGGGTAATTACCGCAGGACTTAATCTGCGATAAAGCAGCACATGGAAAAAATAATCCCCAGAAACGCCGCATTCTTTCAAGCTACCTGCTGCGAACGGATGACCAGTGCTTTTATCATTCAATATGAATAAAAAAACCTTGCTCTTTATAAACAGAACAAGGTTTAACGATTTACCGGATAAGTGCTGTTACCTCTATTTCTACTAAAGCATCTTTCGGCAGCCTGGCAACCTCGACACAAGACCGTGCAGGTTTATGTGCCGAAAAATATTGACCGTATATTTCGTTGACCACAGCAAAATCATTCATATCGTTAAGGAAAACTGTTACCTTCACAACCGATTCTAAGGAAGCGCCGGCCTCCTTTAATACAGCCTGCAAATTTTTAAACACCTGATGTGTTTGTGCTTGTACATCTCCTTCAATCATCACACCTTCAGCGGTTAAAGGAATTTGCCCGGAACTAAAAAATAGATTGTTTACTACTATCCCCTGGGAATAAGGACCAATTGCAGCAGGCGCAAGTGCCGTATTTACAACTTTCAATGTTTTCGTCTCCTTTTTTTACATCATTTTTTGAAATACTTTGTTTCAATTGTTGATAAAAGCGTATGTTCAAAAGGTTAACGAATGAGAGTAAGAGGCGCCTAAATCCGCCGCTTACCCTCGGATGACTTTTGAACATTCTTTAAAAAACGGTTTTGGACTGATTGAACAGCGTTTTTTTACAAAGTCTTATGAAAAAAATTCCCTTCCGATACTGTAATTTTTCTCTCTTTTACATCTACATCAGATAAACGGATGAGCGAAACGTACTCATCAACCAGCCGATCCTCCGCTTTCTCCGCTTCGACAAGCACCGCAATTCCGGAGAGGAAGGCATTAAACTCTTGAAGCATGCTGATCATTCCGTTCACCGTTCCGCCTGCCTTCATAAAATCGTCTACGATTAATACTTTGGAACCTTCTTCAAGGCTTCTTTTTGATAGCACCATTGTTTGAATTCGTTTCAATGAACCGGATACATAATTGATGCTTACAGTCGGACCTTCGGTTACTCTGCTGTTTCTTCTGACAATGACAACAGGGACATTTAAATATTTTGCAACCGCATATGCTAACGGTATCCCTTTTGTTGCCACTGTCATGACAACATCAATATCCGCATTAAGGAAGGCGGAAGCAAACAATTTGCCAATGTTTTGTACAATCCTTGGATCACCAAGCAGATCTGTCATATATAGATAGCCGCCAGGTAGTAATCGTTCAGGATTTGCCATGACTGTACAGAGTTCTTTTACAAAACACCTGGCAGCCGTATCAGAAACTGTTACGTGAAATTTCACCCCTCCTGCAGCTCCCGGAACAGTTTGCAGCGTTCCTATCCCCCTCATCTCAAACGTTTCTTTTATGATCGCCAGATCTTCGCTAATCGATGATTTAGCCGAACCGTAGCTTTCTGCAAAATAAGTGAGAGGAATAAGCCTGCGAGGATGGTCTAATAAGTAATTCGTCATATCTATTAAGCGCTCACTGCGACGGAATTTCATTATGTAAACCTCCAAAAACCGAATGTTTTACCGTAAATATTACATTATTATACGGATTTAATCAAGTGAATGCTGTTCGCCTAATATTCGTACCGCAAACACCTGATCACAAAATCCGCGCAGTCCGTTATATACACGCTGCATCCTTGAATCGTGATAGATCAGGCCAAAAATTGTCGGACCGCTGCCGCTCATTAATACGGCATCGGCTCCAAACCGTTTCATTTGCTCTTTAATATGTGCAACCTCCGGATAAAGTTTTAATGTCACATCCTCTAAAACATTTCGCATATTCCCGCATACAGAATCGTACCGCTTCTCTTTTAACGCCTTCACCATTTCTTTTGTATCCGGATGCTTTATATTCTTTAGATGGAGACGATTATAGATATCTCCTGTCGATACACCAATAGACGGCTTAGCCAGTACGACCCAGCAAGTCGGAGGAGCCGGTAAATGGGTAATCATCTCCCCTCTTCCTTTTGCTAACGCAGTACCACCGTAGACACAAAAAGAAACATCCGAGCCTATTTTAGCACCGATCTCCGCCAGTTCATCCATTGATAATTGAAGTTTCCAGAGCTTATTGAGCCCTCTGAGCGCCGCCGCCGCATCGGAGCTGCCACCTGCAAGTCCTGCTGCAACCGGAATATATTTCTCTATAGCAATATGAGCACCTTGTTTTACTTGAAAGCGATCTTGCAGAAGCTTTGCCGCCTGGTACGCTAAATTCCGTTCATCGTCCGGAACAAAGCGATTTTGTGAGCTTATTTTTATAACTGGGCTGTCTAATAAAGATATTTCCAGTCTGTCTGCTAAATCAATGGTTGTCATTATCATTTCCACTTCATGGTATCCATCCGATCGTTTATATAAAACGTCTAAAGATAAATTTATTTTCGCCGGGGCATTTACAAGAAGTTTCAATTTCAGTCACCTACTTTTACGAATATCTCCACGCCATTTTTCGTCCTATTTTAACATAAAAGAACACAGTGAAGCGGAATATTTGTAAAAACGCAGCCATTTTTCATTGTTATTTCATAAAGTGAAACTTGTCGCGCAGAGCCCGATTGATTTTTCTAAGGGCTGAAGCCCTAAGAAAAACCTTATTTCACCAATCGGGCTTTTAGGGGCAGTGTATCCCCCGCCTAAAACGATTGGTTTCACCTCTATTTTTGAGGCGGGGGTATTACTGCCCCTTAATCTGCGATAAAAAAGTATCGAACAACATACAGCCCTATGATAGTATAATCCCTTTTTCATCTTGCTTTCCATGAAAAAACCGGAGACTAAGCTCCGGCTTTTATCGCGATGCATCTTTTTGTAGTGGATATTGATTTATTGGGAGGCCATCTTTTTAAAAAATAAAACAGTTAGCGCTTCTCGTCTAATAAGCGTTGTTCTGCTATTTCAATGGCACGTTTTACCATATTCCCAGCATCTCTCGCTTTGATTCCGCCCCAGCCTTCCTTCTGGACAACATCATAAAATCCAAGTTCTTTTGCCAGCTCTTCTTTAAAACCGTCTGACATAATCCCTCTTCTTCTGCCCATTGTAAACAACCCCTTATAGAGAGCATCGCAATATTTTTAGTATGGTTTGTCTGTCAATTTTCATGCAGCTATTTTTTGTTAATTATTTTGGAGTAATGTTGATGAAGTTCGCCGTGTTCATGTTTTTTTATGTATGAGAAGTGTAGCTCTCTGAAAGGGAATATATGATAGGGAGGGGCATATCATTTCGTCATAGCTTTTTTAAATAAATGACTATTTCAATGCTTTTTAAACAGTAAAAAAGACGAAGAATGGAAACCTTCGCCCTCCTTGACTATATTAACTTAAAGCAATTTGTCCTGATGCATCCTCATAAAATGTAATTTGAACCGTTTCTGTTAAAACATCCGCATAGCTGTATGATACACGTTCAAATGAATTCTCATCTTGATCCAGCTCAATCACAAAAACCGCAGGATACGTTTCTGCCAGTACGCCTGAACGTTCAATCGTTTTTCTGCGGCCACCGTTTGCTTTAAGCAAAAGCCTTTTTCCCAGATTTGAATCAAGAGCCTTCTTAATGTCCAATAATGTTTTTGCCATTCGGTTCACCTCACTATGTAAAGTATATCATACTGACACAATAAAAGTCAAATAAAAGTATAAATTATAACAGTAATCAAAAATAGTTGTCAATAATTTTTATTCTGCAATTACGTCTATTTTTCAACATTTATAAGTTTACGCATCATAGCAGGGAAATATGTATATTTTTTATCATTGGTGGAGGTGATTATTATCTCACTAATGTGAGATAGCACGATTTTCATGAAAAGCAAAGATTAACTGCATTTCATGAAAATCTTGCGAAAAATTTTTAATCAGCCCTTGATACGATTTGTTTTGTTTCAGGAAAACAATTTGATTTACTCCGTCTTGTTTGGCTAATCAAGTAGAAATGCTTCTGAATGATACGGCATACCGGTCCGCAATACACCTTTCGTTTCAATGCCTCCCAATCCCTTTTCACCAGTAAGGGTATTCTTTAAAACATCCCATACATTTACTCTCTCCATGAATGGAGTAAAACTTATTTTAGCTACAATATAAACAGGATCGAGTGCATGGATGTTAACACGGGAAGGGGAACTGGCAAAATTTGCTCCTGCATGAATAAGGGATTCGAAATGGGATTGGCATGCACCGGCAAATATAACAAGCTGATCAAGATGAGGAATTTTCTTTCGTGCTTCTCTTACCGTCTGGACAAAATGCTTTGAATGTCTATATGCGTTAATATCTGAAACTTTTCCTTTTGACTTCGAGTATGCATCATGGCCGGTTATCACAAGAATATCAGGGCGGTAATATTCAAGAAAATATGCAATTTTTACTGGCATTTCTTTTTCCTGACAATGAATTCCTGTCACTGGAACACCTATTTCTTCATAAACCGTCAAACATTTACGTAAATATGCAGGATCTCCGTCCAAATGAAGCACCTTACCCGGTATTTGAAAGTAGTTAAATGGTTTATTGTAACCTTCCGTTGCATGATATTCCTGCTTTTCTTGCAGCAATGTTACATCTTGGCGGAACAGCTGTAACGATTGCTGCTCCCATGAGCGAAATTCCTGGGAAATTTGTTTTTGTCTCGCCTGTTCTATTACGATCAAATCTTCATACGGGGCATCTGCAATTAAGCGAAAATCTTCTCCGTATAATACGGCTATTTTCCGGCCATGTTCTTCCTTTATATCCATTACTCGAAAAAGGATATCACAATGATAGGATGACCTTCCAACTATATCACTAATTTTTATATTCACTGAAGTCACTCCTATTAGCTCCCAATCCGGGTCCTTCTATAGAACATATCTGTTTTAACTTATGCAAAAGCGGAAATACATGTGAGTATGCGAAGGGGGTCATGAAAAGAAAAAACCACAGTCCGGTCTGCTGTGGTTAAAGCAAAAGTTATGAATGAGAAAGCAAGCGGGTGTTGATTTCGATTATATCAGTGAAACTTCCATCAGTGGGGGTTTTTTCGACGTACAGGACGTACTAGTACCGACGTTGCAACAGGACGTTGCGCCTTTAGTCGGCCTTCATCCCCCACTGATGGTTAGTCACGCAGAGCCTGATTGAAATATCTAAGAGCTGAAGCTCTAAGATATTCCTTATCGCGCAGAGCCCGATTGATTTTTCTAAGGGCTGAAGCCCTAAGAAAAATCAATCGGGCTTTTAGGGGCAGTTTATCCCCCGCGTAAAATGATTGGTTTCACCTCTATTTTGGAGGCGGGGTATTACTGCCCCTTAATCTGCGATAAAACAGACGATCCTTCCAATTTTGTTAAATCTATTACGATGAAGTTACTGCTGTTGAAAAATTTCATACAATTCATCACTTAAAGGGCCAAATTCCTTTATAGACAATGTTTCTCCGCGGCGGGCCGGATCAATTCCCGCATCCGCCAATGCTTGTAAGACGGCTGCTTTCTTTTTCTTTCCACCGGGCAATTCACTGATTAAATTATTTAAGATTGTCTTTCTTCGGTGAGCGAAACTGGCTCGTGTAACTTGAAAGAAAAAAGTTTCGCTTTTGACGGTAATAAGCGGTTTGTCAAGCATCGTAAGACGGATGACTGCCGAATCAACATTCGGCTGCGGGATAAATACTGATTTCGGCACTGTCATGACCATTTCCGCTTTTGTGTAAAATTGAATCGCAATAGAAAGGGAACCATAATTTTTTGTTCCGGGTTCGGCAGCAATTCGCTCGGCAACTTCTTTTTGCAACATCACAACAATACCGCGGACAGGCAGCTTCTCTTGCAGTAATTTCAAAATAATCGCTGTTGTCACGTAGTAAGGCAGATTGGCTACGATCATAATATCCTGGTTAGGAGAAAATTGTTCCTTGATCATTTTTGCCACATTCGCTTTTAATACATCTTGTTGGATAACAGCTACATTCGGATATGGAGATAACGTATCCTTTAATATTGGCAGCAAGCGCTGATCGATTTCAAAAGCAACGACTTTTTCGCTGCGACGGGCAAGCTGTTCCGTCAATGCTCCAATGCCCGGACCTATTTCAATGGCGGCAGAGGTTTCCGTTAACTGCGCATAATCAACGATTTTTTGTAATATATTGCTATCAATCAAAAAGTTTTGTCCGAGACTTTTTTTAAAAGAAAAGCCGTATTTTTCTAAAATAGCCCGTGTGCGAACGGGAGTAGCAATATCTTTATTCATGTTCTCCCTCCGTCTCTATAGAGGCGAGCGCATCCAGAAATGCCCGTTTACCAATACGAAACATTTTCAGACGCTTATGCAGTTGTTTACCATTCGCATATCCTATTTTCAAAAGCTTCCCCAGTTTTTCGCGGCGCTCCTTTGCCCTGCTGTTTCCTAATAAGCCGGCAGCTATTAAATCAGCATGTGTGATTACCTCGGCAGCGTCTCCATCCAGATACTGGGCAACTTTTAAGGCTTCCCGGATGACAGCAGATGACGCGTGTTCGACGCCTACTCCTTTGCCGTGTTCCTGTATCGCATTACTTTTATCAATAAAAGCGTTTTTACAGCCTGGTACAAGATGATTTATTGTGTGGCGGATTTTCTCGCCGGGAAAATCAGGATCCGTTAAAATGATAACCCCTCTTGTTTGCTTGGCAAGGCGGATTTTTTCAATTGTTTGGTCATTTATTGCAGAACCATTTGTTTCAATAGTATCTGCATCAACAGCTTGTTGGATGGCAATTGTGTCATCTTTACCTTCTACTACGATTATTTCTTTAATCTTCATAAGGCCTCCAAAAAAAATTTAAATAAAATGAAAAAAAACTGAAACATTTTTGTCATCTAATACGTCTAAATAATATAGAATAAAACATAGAAGCGCAAGTACGAGAAGACAAAGGAAAAAATGAAGAAAGCGCAGAAGAATTTCTCCCCTGCGCAAATGGAATATGGTATGTTGCCTGCTACCGGTACTTGTTATTTGCTATTCGTTCAATATCCTGATTTTGACGGTTTTCCGTCCCCAGCGATAGGCATCCGCTTTAGAGGAAAAGAACACATCGATTTTTTTGCCTTTTATGGATGATCCTGTATCTGCTGCAATAGCATAGCCGTATCCTTCTACATATACCTTTGTCCCCAGTGGAATTAAAGAAGGATCAACAGCGATCACTTTCATATTAGGATTGGCATGCAAATCAATACCTGTAGCAGTTATTCCTGAACAGCCGTTGCAGCTTGCCGTGTAGGCGGTTGAGCTCACATACAGTTCTCTTCCTCCAGCAGCATGCACTTTTGTACCTACTGCGACAACTTGATCCTGCTTATCACTTAATTTCGTTTCGTTTACTAGATTACGAGATATTTCTATGCCATTTTCCAAGATGACTTCAAATTCTTTGGAAACACGTCCTTCTTTCCCTGATGTAACAACCTTTTCTGTACCTTGCATCATGGTGTTATCTTTTTGGGTAACGACGGCATAGCTAATTGGTTCTTCCACAACATCGGTGACTTTTTGTACTCGAATGACGTTGATGACGGCATCTTTTCCAACCGTCTCTGTAAGCTCTGGTTTAACACGGTCTAATTCGCCCAATGTGATTCCCTGTTGTTTTAAAAAGTCACCGACCGTAGTCGAAGTAGACCATACTTGCTTTTCCTGTCCGCCATCAACAAGCGTTAGCGGAAAAGCGAATTCTATCTTAATATCCAGGTCATTTTCGATTTTTACATCAAGTCCGGGGGCAACACGATCATATTCACGAATAACAATATTTTCTGTTTTTAATAATTCATCAACATTGTTAGCTGTTGTCCAGACGGATTTTTTCTTACCTTCTGCTAAAATGTGAACCTGTTTTGCTTGTTTCCATCTAATTTCTAATTGATCTGTTATCACTGTGTCTGCCGAGGGAAACAGATAGTCTTCTGAGCGGAGTGAGATCCCTAATTCATCAAAAAGATCCTGTATTGTAGCTGCGTGTGTCCTTATCACTTCTTTTTGGCCATTATGGTTTAACGTAACGGTTTTCTTTGTCGTTTCGTAAAACGTAAAACCAGATGCAGCGACGAAAACTATTACACTAGCAGTCGCAACAGCCAATTTCTTTTTCCTCAAAGACTTGGAAAACAGGTTTTTCATGTTTTGGAACACGATGAAAAACGCCTCCTTTTCTCTCGGAGTGATTATAATCGACTCGTTGCTTGCTTGTCAACCCGCACCCTTTTCGTGATCCGCACCTCCTTTGTCTGACTGTTCAGAAAATGTCGGCGCCGTTTCAAAATGAATCAGGGATGTATTAGCCTGTTCAGACACATCATCTGCCTGTTTTATGGCGGCGTTTTTTAACAGGCAATCCTGCAACGGGAGCCTTTCCCCGCCTGCTTTTACTGGGCTTTTCGATTTTGAAAACGGTATATTTCCCGACACGTTCATCCTATGAAAAAAAGAAGGCGTGTAGAACCTTAATAAATGGATAACGGCAGGACACGCTTCTATCCTTTTCGACAGCAATCTTTATCAAATAATGGCGAACAATTTTTTTGCATTTTTGCTTGTTTGCTCTGCCACCTCTTCATAGGAAATCTCTTTAATTTCAGCAATTTTTTCCGCCACAAGCTTTACATAACCGGGTTCATTCCGCTTTCCCCGGTACGGATGCGGTGCTAGGTAGGGGCAATCCGTCTCAATCAGCAATTTTTCTAACGGAACTGCCGCCGCAACTTCTTTCGGCTTTTTCGCATTTTTAAAGGTTAAGGTACCGCCCAATGAAATGAAAAAATTCATTTTTAAGCATTCCATTGCCACTTCGATGCTTCCGCTGAAACAATGCATGATTCCTCCAACTTCACTGGCACCTTCTTCTTTTAATATTTTCATCAGATCCTCTGTTGCTTCACGATTGTGAATAATAATTGGCATTTTCAGTTTTTTTGCGAGGATAATTTGCTTGCGCAGCACCTCCTGCTGTACGTCCTTCGGTGATTTATCCCAATGATAGTCAAGTCCCATTTCCCCGAGCGCAACTACTTTTTCATGGGCTGCAAGCTCTTCGATCCATTGTAGATCCACTTCCGTCATATCAATAGCATCAACAGGATGCCAGCCGATACTGGCATAAAGAAACGGATGCTCCTCTGCCAATTCTAATGCTCTTTGAATTGTTGGCCGGTCAAAGCCGACAACGACCATATTTTCAACGCCTGCTGCTTTCGCTCTTTCGATTACTTCTGTTAAATCTTCTTCAAATTGTTCCGCATTTAAATGTACATGTGTATCGAACAGCATTGTTTTCTCCTTTTTTGCCGGTTCTTGTCGCTTTATTGTTCTTTTTTTCGTTAAAAAGTGACAAATATTATTTTTTCATTACAGAATAAAACCCACTTATCGCTTTTTTTCAAAATGTATTGAATTATTTTGTTACATATTTATTATTTTCTTTACAATTTTCCAACCGATTAAAAATTTCTTCTTTACAGCGGATATCTGAAAAGAAAAGCACAGAAATGTCTTTCCTGCGTGTCCAGAAGCAGTCAGATCCGGTTAAATGATTTCTTTATTTTACGCTTTCTAAAACAAGTTCACAAACTGACCTTCCTGATCGCAGCATTCCATTGACATTTCTATGCTGATATTTCATTATTTCACTTTTGCTCCTAGCGGCAGAGAGTCATCTACCGTTGCAATCGATAAAGCACCATCGCCAGAACCTGCTAATATCATTCCCTGGGAAAGCTCGCCGCGTAATTTTACCGGTTTTAAATTTACGACACAGATTACTCTTTTTCCCACCAGCTCTTCGGGACGGTAATATTGGGCGATACCGGAGACGACCTGGCGTTTTTCATAGCCGAGATCCAATTGAAGCTTCAAAAGCTTATCCGCTTTTTTAACTGCTTCAGCCTCAATTACCTTTGCTACACGTAAATCAACTTTCATAAAATCGTCAATCGTGATTTCTTCCGTTTCAGGTTCCGGTTTTACAACAGGCTTTTCTTCTTTCCTTTGTGAAGCAGTGCCTCCTTGCATTTTATCTTTAATAAAATTCACTTCTTCTTCCACATCCAGACGCGGAAATAACGGATTTCCTTTTACAACCTTTGTTTCTGCAGGAATTTGCCCGAACTGCTCAAGACTATCCCAGCTTTTCAGAAAGTCATTCCCAATATTTAATTGTGCGAAAATTTTATCAGGAGCCTGCGTTAAAAACGGCCGCAACAAAACAGCAATCCGTCTAAGCGTTTCTGCTAAATGAACCATACAAGAGGCTAATTTCTCTCGGTTTGCTTCTTCTTTTGCCAGTACCCACGGCTGCGTTTCATCAATATATTTATTTGCCCGGCTGACAAGCTGCCATAATGCCGTTAACGCAACAGAAAATTCCATTTTTTCGAGTGCTGCTTCGTAATTTTTTACTGTGTCGCTGTTTGCTTTCAGCAATGATTGATCAAATTCGCTATTGGAGCCTTTGTATTGCGGAATGACACCGTCAAAATAGCGTTGGATCATGGCAACCGTACGATTTAATAGGTTTCCTAAATCATTGGCCAGATCAAAGTTAATACGTTCGACAAAGCCTTCCGGAGTGAACACGCCGTCTGCACCAAAAGGAACTTCGCGCAATAAATAATAACGCAGTGCGTCCAATCCGTAACGGTCAATTAAAGTGACAGGGTCAACGACATTACCTTTTGATTTGGACATTTTCCCGTCTTTCATTAACAGCCATCCGTGGGCAAAAACTTTTTTTGGAAGCGGCAAATCCAAAGCCATTAACATGATCGGCCAGTAAATCGTATGGAAACGGACAATTTCTTTGCCGACGATATGTACATCTGCCGGCCAATAATTTAAATACTTTGATTCGTCGTCTGAGCCGTAACCTAATGCCGTAATATAGTTTGTCAGTGCATCAATCCATACATAAATGACATGCTTCGGATTTCCCGGCACTTTTATTCCCCAATCGAAGGTTGTCCGCGAAACGGCCAGATCTTCCAATCCAGGCTTGATAAAATTATTAATCATTTCATTTTTACGGGATTCCGGCTGGATAAAGTCCGGATTGTCTTCATAAAACTGCAGAAGACGATCCACGTATTTGCTCATACGGAAGAAATAAGATTCCTCTTTTACTAGTTCAACAGGATGGCCGCTGTCTGGACTTTTTGCTGCGAGAATTTTTCCGTTTTCATCCCGTTCGATATCAACAAGCTGTGACTCCGTATAGAAGGTTTCATCCGGTATACTGTACCAGCCTTCGTATTCACCGAGATAAATGTCTCCTTGGTCAAGCAGCTTTTGAAAAATTTTCGCCACTACTTCTGTATGACGCTTTTGCGTCGTACGAATAAAATCATCATTTGATATTTCAAGCTTTTTCCAAAGCTGCTGAATTCCTGCTACAATGCCATCCACATATTCAAGAGGTGTTTTTCCTTCCTCTTCGGCTTTTTGCTGAATTTTTTGTCCATGTTCATCGGTGCCTGTCAAATACATGACATCATACCCGCGCATTCTTTTGTAACGGGCCATCGCATCTCCTGCGACCGTCGTATAGGCATGTCCAATATGCAAATTACCGCTTGGATAATAAATCGGGGTTGTTAAATAAAATGTTTTTTTCTCCATGTTCCTCGCTCCTTCATTTCCCTGTTAGCAATACTATTATCCGTTTCCTACTCTTCTAATCCTTCCTATTAATAATAGCACCAGTATGTATACATATGATTCAGATATATTTTCCTTTATGAACAAAATATACAGAAAAAACGATTATTGTGCAACCAGCCCAGCTC
>JAGKQJ010000119.1 GCA_017898095.1 Bacillaceae bacterium Marseille-Q3522
CTTCATACAGCGTGCAGTTATTGTGTTATATGAAGTAAATGTTTATGAGGGAAAAAAGAGTATGTTAGGTTATGCAACTAAATATATAGCTATTATGACATCAGGTATCAATTATTATGTTCAAAACGTGATCAATCGCTTGCCGTTCCTTTTAAACAAATTGGTTGCAATACTGTTTTTTATTTGTACTTTTATTGTTGGATTTGGACAAATAGGTATTTTTGATTAATAAACATATCATACGAGGATGGATTTCATGTCGAAAATAAAAAAATGCACGATTTCAACAGAATCATTAGTGGCAGCAATTGCCCTCATGGGATATATTCATGTGGCACAGAAAGTAGCAGATGAAAACAAATTATCAAAAAAGAAAACAAATGATCTCATCAACAATCCTATCCATTTTGAAAAAGATTTATCTGAAAACATAGAAGCAGTGATTTCCCGGATTGCTGCCTCGGATAGAAGCGTCCGCTTGGAGAAGGGTACTGAATATTTAATTATTCATGCGTATGACAAATCGGAAGCTTTATTGGAGTATGTGCATGACAACCGTCATACTTTTTCAAATCATTCCTATTCCCTCGGATTTCAAAAAACAGTCAGTCATTTCTACAGTGTTGATGATGAGATAACGGAGGATCCGACAAAAATAAATATTGAATTTTCGGAGGAAATGTATAATCATATTCATGCCATTTCGCCGGAAGAGCTTGAAAATGAAATAAATGATGAGCAACGGGAACCGCAAATTCGGCGTCTCTTAATGGATTTTAAAAGCAATGATCAAAAAATGGATCAGATTTTTTTTGAAAAGTACATAGGCATCAGACATAATAAACAGATAGAAACTGCACAATTATTTGTTACAGGGGAAAAAAACATCTGGAATCTTAATTATGAGCAAATTAATGAAGATAAAATAATCTTTACAAGTGTTAGTTTTGCACAATTTTTTCAAGTGATCAATCTCATGATAACAGATTTCTTTTCGGAAGCGGAGCCGAAGAAATTGAAAGCAAGGAAACCGGGAGTCAAGAATCATAACAAGCGTTTTTCTTTCCGAAGAGGATTTTCATTCTTTTGGAAAAGCAATCTTGTCTTATTATTGATGATTTTATGCTTTTTCATCAATAAAAGCAGTTGGGGATACGAGGGTGGTTTGACTGTGGTGCTTTTCGCATTTCTTTCGGAGACTATGCTGATTATTCTTTCTTTTATTGGCTGCTTGCGGCCAAGAATATATAAGTAATTGATTAATTATCCTATTTTTTATTTTCCTGAGTTTGGCGTAAAAAATTTCCAACACTAGGCATAGCAAGGCTTTTAGCACACTTCCGTTTATTTTTTGTCCCTACAACTCTTTTTTATCGCAGATTAAGGGGCAGTAATACCCCCCCTCAAAATGTAGGTAAGACCAATCATGCTAGGCGGGGGATAAACTGCCCCTAAAGGCCCGATTGGTGAGATAAGAAATATCTTAGAGCTTCAGCTCTTAGATATTTCAATCGGGCTTTGCGCGACTAACCATCAGTGGGGGATGAAGGCCGACTAAAGGCGCAACGTCCTGTTGCCACGTCGGCACTAGTACGTCCTGTACGTCGAAAAACCCCCACTGATGGAAGTTCCACTTTATGAGTTTTTGAAGAAAAAGAGGAGCGGATGTTGGCTCCCCTCAATTTTATCTCCCCATCCAGCCCCCATCTACAACAAGAACATGGCCATTCACATAATCGGAAGCAGGGGAGGCAAGGAAGATAACAGCACCTTTCATATCATCGGGATTTCCCCAGCGTCCGGCCGGAATTCTGCTCAAGATTTCCGGATTTCGGGTTTCATCGGCGATAAGTGCGGTATTCATATCTGTTGCCATATAACCGGGGGCAATACAGTTCACATTTACACCATGCCTTGCCCACTCGTTTGATAATGACTTCGTAAATTGCATGACTGCTCCTTTACTTGCCCATGTTAAATATAGTAAACACCTATTTTATTACGGAATCAATGATATAACTCTCTGAATGAGTAAGAAAATCCGGATTAATAAAAATGAGGGAGGCACAGGCTCATTGCTTATAAAATAAAGCCAACCAGATTGGCTTGAGACCAAGAGCCGATTCATTTTCATCCATAAACAAAAACGGAAGAGACCTACAGTGTCTCTTCCATTTTTTTCGCTTATTCCATAGTTTCAGAAAAATAATGCGCGCCTTTATCCCTGTAAGAATTGTCTGCCAGCCTTTCGACGTGAAATGCTTCATTCTCGTAACGGACAACCGAAACACTGCAGTTATCATGAATCGGATAGTCTTTGCTTTTTGTCAGTTGCATGAAAAAGTTGCCGATGGTGACACCGTGAGAAAAAATTAATATATTTCCGCCATCTTTTTCATGGTTGTTGATAATTTCCTTCACCATCCCATACGACCGCGCGAACACTTGATTAAACGATTCACCATCGGGGGGAGATACATTCAAATCCGTTAAACTAAACAACGTTTCAAGAAGGTCTTTATATTGTGCATAAACATCGGACTCTTTTAACGTCTCCCAAATACCAAAATTCATTTCGCGAAGTCGTTTATCTGTAATAAGCGGTATGTTTCGCTCACCAATCGCATATTTTGCCGTATCGATGACCCGCTGACTGTCGCTGGCATAGGCGGCTTCAAACTCTATATCAGATAATCCTCTTCCAACTGACTTCGCTTGTAAGATCCCTTTTTCAGTGAGTGGCGAATCTGAAAATCCTTGCATGCGTTTCTCTACATTATATTGTGTTTCACCATGCCGGATAAAATAAAACGTTATTTTTTTTGCAGTCGTCAAACTTAGCACCTACTTTTCGGAAATTTTTTCGTCTCTTTAAAATAGTAACATAAATCATTCCAAATAAGTTATCCAAGCAAATGAAAAAGGAAGGAGAAATGACCTGAAAGAAGGGAAAATGAGAATTCGCTTAGAAACTTTTTAAAATGAATTAGAAAAATGATTGCACCACTATGACAAAGAACCTAAGAATAAAGTCCTTTTTCGCCGGCGGTTGATATTAGCAAATAGTTCTATTTCCGTATGAAAAAATATTTAATAGTAATTTAACATTAAAAAAATATATTTTCATATAATGTGGGATTTTTGATGTATACTGAGGATAATGTGAATTTATTAATATTATGTGAATATTTTAACTAACATTTTTTTAAAAATAACGGAGTGAGGTGGTGATTTATTAAGAAAAAATTACTTATAAGTGTTATCGTTGTCAGTTTTGTTTTAATGGTGTATTCACTTTTCGTAATTTTTGAAAATGTGTATTCCTATCAAAAGTCGGCAGGGAAGTACAATGAAATAAGGAAGATTTATGGCGCTTCAAACGATGAAGCAGGAGACAATAAAGATGGGGCGCAGGCAGAATTATTACAACAGAATCACGATTATGTCGGCTGGTTAAAGGTGGACGGAACAAAAATTGATTACCCGGTTGTGAAAGGGGATGATAATAACTTTTATCTAACACATAATTTTTCTAAGGAAATAGATTTTGCCGGTGCGATTTTTATGGATTTCCGAAATTCCGGGAAAACATTAGACAAGCATATGGTTTTGTATGGACATCATATGAAGGATAATAGTATGTTCGGAAATTTAGAGAACTATTTCGAGGACGGCTTCTATCAAAATCACAATATAATAACGTTTGATTTTCAAGGAAGTACATACAATTGGGAGATTTTTTCTGTCTATACGGAAGAAGATGGCTATTTAATGAAGACGGATTTTCGTTCGGATGATGAATTTACGGCATATGTGCAAGAGATAAAAGAAAAGTCGGTTATTTCAAGCAAAACTGCAGTTACAGGCAATGACACTATTTTATCATTATCCACTTGTACGAATGATTCAGAAAATGGCAGAATCATTGTTCATGCAAAATTAGTAAGTTCGTAATGAGAAGCAAAGAAGTACAGTCGCAGCGGATATAGCGTCTTCTGTGCCAGTTTGAAGATCCATTGAGCGGAAAAGGATGCGTTTTTTTTATTTGCAAGACTATTTTTCTAGCATTCATCAATTGTGGTGGGTGATAAGTTATGGGTGTTTTGAACATCCTCTAAAGGAGATGAAATTGGGAGAAATGAGAGTTAAAAAGAGTGTAAGTTTACTATTTGCCATTCTATTATTTTTTTTATGGAGTCAAAATTCAGCAGTTTATGCAGAAGATAATTTTTCCTATATGAAGATAGATGTTTCAACGGATAAACAGCAGTACGAAGTTGGGGAAGAGATCCATTATAACCTCGCCATCTCCAATACTTCCGGTAATGCTGCGCACGATATTGTTGTGACAACGACGATACCGGATGGTTTGGAAGTTGTTAAAACAGATGCAACCATCGAGGGAAATAAGAAGGTATGGAAGCTTGCAAATGTGGGAGCGTACCAGGAGATTCCTTTGCAATTTACGTTGAAGTTAACAGAAAAGAAAGGCACAGAAACACCACCTGCTCCAGATATAAATATAGATAATAATGCAAATAACGGTGGAAATAATGGATCCGTAAATTCGGAAAACAGTAATATGCCTTCACCAAAGACAGGCGATAACACAAGTATTTTGAAATATGTAGTATTATTTGTTGTTGCCGGTGCGGCAATGATTTTGGCTATCATTGCTTTGAAAAAGAAAAAAGTAAAAAAAGGGTTACCCTTTTTATTAATTGTTTCATTGGCAGTTCCTTCTTTTACGATCGTCCACGCGGAAGAGCAGAAAGAGTCTGTAAAAGAAACGTATAAAGTTACGATCAACGATAAAGAGTATGAAACGGTAACTACTGTTGACTCTATTTTTACAGTCGATACAACGCTTATGTTGAAAGCGGAACGGATCATGGGAGTCCCGCAATTGCAATGGAATGCCGTGGAAGGGGCAACTTATCAAGTATACCGCGGATTATCACCTGAAAAATTAGAAGTAGTTGCCAGTGAGCTTCAGGAATTAACATATGCTGATACAGATAGTAAGAATGAAGAAACATACTACTATAAAGTCAGCGCGATGAAGGACGGAACAGCAGTCTACGAATCCGGCATCGTGATGGTAAAAGAATTTACCGATCAAGATCAGGACGGCTTGGCGGACGATCAAGAAAATGTTTATCAGACAGATAGCAACGCTCCGGATAGCGATGAGGATGGTCTTACGGACGGAGAAGAAGTAGTTGCATATAATACCGATCCGGTAAAGCAAGATACGGACGAAGACCAATTAACGGACGGGAAAGAAATACAGCTTACCGGAACAGACCCGCTGAAAAAAGATACGGATGACAACGGGATAACGGATGACCGTGAAGACCCGGATCAGGATACATTACCTAATAGCGGGGAAATAAAATTGGGCACAGATCCAATTACAGCGGATTCTGATTATGATGGGCTGCGTGATGATCAGGAGCTGACAGAAAAAACAAACCCGATCAATGAAGATTCCGATCAAGACGGTCTTTTAGACGGTAATGAATTAATGTACAATACCGATCCATTAAAGCAAGATACGGATGGAGATGGAATTTTAGACGGGGAGGAAGAATTTTCTGTCACCATTGAGACAAAAGAAAGTGAAAAGGATGAGAAAGTCGTTCCGTCTTTGCAAATGAATTTAAAAGGAAAAGAGATCGGAACCGTATCGATCTCGAATGTCGGCAATTCCAATCCATATTTACATGAAGGATTGCCGGGTTATATCGGAGCGCCGTATGCTTTTTCCACTCAGGCAAGTTTTGCAAGTGCGCAAATGACATTTACAGTTACTCCGGAATTTTTCAACAACGATGCGATCGAACCGGCTATTTACTATTTTAATGAAGAAACGAAGCAATTAGAATTATTGCCGGATCAAACCGTGGATAAAGCAAACGGTACGATTACTGTAACAGTTTCTCATTTTTCCACTTACATTGTCTTGAATAAAAAAGCAGTCGATGAAGTGTGGGAAAAGGAAATGAAGCCGCCATTAAACGGAGAAATTGAAGATGTTAAATTAGCGATTGCCTTTGCTCTTGATTCATCTGGAAGTATGTGGTGGAACGACCCGGATGATATAAGAAAACAAACTGCAAAAGAATTTGTCGATAAATTGGATGATAATGATACAGCTGCCGTTATTGATTTTGATCATGAAGCAACAGTAAATTGCAATTTAACAAACAACAAAAAGCAAATTAAAGCCTGCATTGATTCCATCGACAGCTCTGGCGGAACTGATATTGGCGAAGGAATGCGTTATGCCATTGATGAAGTAAAACAAAGCGATTCAGAAGTGAAATACATCATCTTATTAACCGACGGGCAAGGCTATTATGACGAGTCGTTAACGCAGGAAGCAAAAGATCTTGGCATTGTTGTGTATACGATTGGTCTCGGTGATGATATTGATGAGGAATTGTTAACAAGGATTGCCGAGGGAACCGGAGGAAAGTATTATTATGCGGAAACGGCCGATGAATTAGGTGATTCGTTTGACGATACTTCGGAAGAAACAATTGATCTGGCGACGGATAAAGATGAAGATGGATTATCAGACTATCATGAAAAACGCAAAATTAGAACGAATAATGGTGATGAGCTGCAAACTGATGTCAATAATCCTGATACAGATGGCGATGGCTTGAAAGACGGGGAAGAATTAATTTACAATGGTGTCGAAGATGGTAATGGCTATTTTGTGATGAAGAGCGATCCGTTAAAGAGAGACACTGATAATGACGGTATCGGAGATCTTTCCGATGATCAGCCTTTGGCCTATAATATAACAGATCGCACATTAGCATTGGTTGCCGGTGTCAGTTATACAAATTTGTTTGCAGAACAGGGGAATACGATCGCTGACTTAATCAACGAAGGATTTACTTTTGAAACCGTCAATGATTATGTTGAACCGCTCCGCAATTGGGAAATTGTTCAAGGAAACGACTCCGGTGACAATTCATCAACTTCGTTAGACGATAAAGGTCTTGCTTCTGTTGCAGTGAAGACGGAGATTAATGGCCGGGATGTGATTATTTATGGTATTCGGGGCACGGAGCCTAATGATGATGCCATCGCTGATCTTATTACGGACATTAAGGGAGGAGCCTTAAAGCACACTAATCAATCAGTGTTTGCCTATGCACAATATAAGACTTTAATAAAGGACTATCCAAACGCTGATTTTTATTTAGCCGGACACTCCTTAGGTGGACGTATTGTTCAGGATGTTCTTTACCAGGCTAAAGACGAAAAGAAAAGCATAAAAATGCCGCTACATTCAGCTACTTTCAATGCACTTGGCTATAATATAGGTGTTTATTTTTGGTGGTTAAATAATGACGTGACGGATGCCCTTGAAAATAGTATTAATAATTATTTTTATGAATATGACTATGTAGGGGGAGAATTCGGAGCAAGCTGGACATTTAAAAGAATCGGTACGGATATAGGTCCTTGGAAACCAAAGAATAAAGATGGTTTGTTTGTCGGGCCGCCATGGGGAAGAAAATATTACGTCAAATTGGTACACGGGATCGACCGTTTTCTTTATGATGACAGGCTGAACTATCCGAATATACCATATTTACAATAGGAGCTGCAGCATGGTAAAGCAATATGTAAAAATACAATTAAAATATTGGTATCTTTATCTCGTAACATTGTTTACAGGTGCGTTTGCGTTCTATGCATCTTCGATAATCGGATTTGTTTATGTCTATTATTTTGGGGAAGGCAGCCTGATGTCTTATTTTCTCGTTTCTCTTACGTTTGCGGTTATCGCCACTCCGCTTTTGCTAATACCGAATATACAGGCGGCAAGGGCATTTTACAGCGGTCAATCAATAATAAAGATTCTAACGGCAGCCTTGTTATTCCAATGTTTTTCCATGCTTGTGTTCTTTGTTTTGGGAGCGATCGTTTTTAATATCCTCATTTTTTAGGTAGGTTAGTTGTAAGAGGGTGTCCTCCTGCGGATACCCTCGTTTTTTTTTAAACCAGGAAAAGCTGACTTTTAAAAATGGGGCAGTGATGAGCTTGCATTTAGTCATTTTTTTATTCAAGGACGCCATCAAGTGTAAAATCTCCATAAATAAGATCGAATATTTGCAACTTTCATTCCTCCAAAAAGCTTTTTGCTCAAAAATTTTGTTTCATCATTTTATCACACTTAAAAGAGTAGTCGGGAGAAAAATTCGATTCTGTTTAGGTGTAAATCAGCGAATCGCAAAAAAACAGCGCCCCTTATATATGGGGAACGCTGTCTGGAAAATCTTAAATTTAAGAAAAAATCAAAATCCCAAACCATGGTTAGTCCCCAAAAACGGAGATATTGTTAAAAAAGCTGCACTAAACCACAATATATAGTGCTTTCACATTGATTTACCATCTATATATTGTGATCGAAATATAATTATGACCTTTTTGGGGTTGAACCATACCATAAGAAGCAAATAAGCGAGCGAACGAAGTTCCGATTGGATAAACGGCCACTGTAATACTCGGTGTTTTGCATTTCCTGCTTGTAATTTAGGCGGAAGAGTAGTAAAGTTATTATATCCGATAAGTTAAATGGGAATTAAAATGAATGGAGGAAAGAACATGGCAAAGATTGCAACGAACCTGACACAATTAATTGGCAACACCCCTTTGTTAGAGCTAGTTAATTTTAACAAAGCCAATGAAGCTGGAGCAAAAATTATAGCCAAATTAGAGTATTTCAACCCGGCAGGAAGTGTAAAAGACAGAATTGGGTATGCGATGATTAAAGATGCGGAAGAAAAAGGCCTGATTAATAAAGATTCCGTTATTATTGAACCGACCAGCGGGAACACCGGTGTCGGCCTTGCTTTTGCAGCTGCAGCTTTAGGGTATAAGCTGATCATCACCCTTCCGGAAAGCTTTAGTATTGAACGGAGAAAATTAATGCTTGCTTTAGGAGCTGAATTAGTACTTACCCCGGCTGCAGACGGAATGCCTGGTGCGATTAAGAAAGCAGAAGAGCTTGCGGCTGAGACGCCACATTCATTTATACCGCAGCAATTTAAAAATCCGGCAAATCCTGAGATTCATAGAAAAACGACTGCTGAAGAAATTTGGAAAGATACGGACGGAGCTGTTGACATTTTTGTCGGCGGAGTCGGTACTGGCGGTACTATCTCCGGAGTAGGGGAAGTGCTGAAAGCGAAAAAAAGTTCCGCACAAATTATTGCGGTTGAACCGGCCAGCTCTCCGGTATTATCAGGCGGAACAAAAGCGCCTCATAAAATTCAAGGAATCGGTCCCGGTTTTGTTCCGGATAACTTTAACCGGGAAGTCGTTGATGAAATTTTAACAGTTTCAAATGAAGATGCATTTGCAACAGCACGCTTATTAGCAAGAAAAGAAGGCCTGGTAGTTGGTATTTCTTCCGGTGCCGCTGCCTATGCAGCTGTGCAAATTGCCAAAAGGTCAGAAAATGCAGGGAAAACAATTGTTGTTTTACTTCCTGATACAGGTGAAAGATATTTATCAACGGAATTATTCCCGGCAGAATAATCGTTTTAGAATAATGAAAAGACCCGTTCGTGTGCGGGTCTTTTTTTCGTGGGAATTGAAATTTACGGATATTCCGGTTTACCCGTGTAAGAATTTCTCAAAATTCCCGTTTGAAAATTGCGGATCTGTAGCAGGAGAAACATAAAATCTAAAAATGGGGACATAAATGACAAGAATGAGGACATAACGCCACAAAACGGGGACATAAAATCTAAAAATGGGGACATAAGCTACAAGGATGAGGACATAAGTTTTAGGAATAGGGACAAAAAAGAGAAAAACGGGGACAAAAGAGACAGGAATAAGGACAAATTCTCCGAAACCGAGGACATAAGAAAGAAAAAAGCTACATTTTTCGGGAATGGCGCCACATTAAATATAAAAAGTAAGGTGCACCGATAATGGAAGTAATCAAGCCGGCGGGGATTTCAATCGGAGGAAACAGTCCCCGACCGAGTGAATCTGCTATCAGTACCATTAAAGCACCGGTGAACAGGGAGGCTGGAATGCTATATACGTGTTTCGAGCCAACAAGATCCCGTACGATATGCGGGCTGATTAAGCCGACAAAGCCGATCATTCCGGCTACTGCAATACTTGCACCTGTTAAAAGAACAGCAGAAAGGAGCAAAAGAAATTTAACCCGTTCTACTCTCAGCCCGAATCCAACTGCCGACGCCAGCTGAAGAGGGCGGTGTAAATGGCAGCGCAAAGGGAAGCTTTGTCAAACATAATTTGCTTGAAGGCATTGATGCCGCTTTGATGATTCATCCATCAGGCAGAACCTTCCCGACAACCGAAACGTTGGCTGTGGATGTGCTCGATTTTGAGTACATTGGAAAAGCGGCTCATGCTTCCGGCAGCCCGGAAAAAGGAATTAATGCGCTGGACGCAGTTATCCAATTTTATAATGGCATAAATGCACTGCGCCAGCACGTGACATCTGATGTTAGAATTCATGGCATCATTACGGATGGCGGACTTGCGCCAAATATTGTTCCGGACTATGCAAAAGCCCGCTTTTTCGTCCGCGCGAATTCACGAAAAGCGTTAAATAAAGTTACAGACCGTGTTAAGAAAGTAGCCGAGGGAGCCGGCATTCAGACGGGGGCGAAACTGAATATTATCCGTATCCAAAACGGAGTCAATAATTTCTGGGTGAATCATTCGTTTGATGCTGTATTTACCAAAGTAGCAAAAGAACTAAATGAGCCTTTGGAAGAACTGGGAAAAGGGAAGGGATCAACTGATGCCGGGAATATTAGCCAGGTGATACCGACGATTCACCTACACATAAAAATCGGATCAACTACGCTCGCCGGGCATACAGATGAATTCCGCGAAGCTGCCCGTTGTGCAAAAGGTGACGAAGCACTCATAAAAGGGGCAAAACTATTGGCGCTGACGGCCCTTGAGCTTTATGCGAATCCGGACGTACTGGCGGAAATCAAAAAGGAATACGAGGAGACAAAAGCAAGAGAAGCATAAAAGAAACGGGATAGCTCCTATGAAATAAGCTTTATTTCTTTGAAAAGCCACGCAGTTTAATGCGCATTTTGTGTATAGGATTGGTCCTTAGCTCTACTGTGGGGCTCAAACTACTAGTTAAGTTTCGTTTTCTGATTAAGCTAACAGCCTGCCGACAATATTCGGCAGGCTATTAACGTTAACGGGAAGGTTAGAAAAAAGCGTTCTAGATTGAATGGTTTTTATTTTTACTTGACCTCTTTATCAATTTTTTATCGCAGATTAAGGGGCAGTAATACCTCCACCTCAAAAATGGAGGTGATATCAGTCATTTTAGGTGGGGGATAAACTGCCCCTAAAAGCCCGATTGGTGAGATAAGAATTTTCTTTGGGCTTTAGCCCTTAGAAAATTCAATCGGGCTTTGCGCGACTAACCATGAAGGCCGACTAAGATCGCAACGTCCTGTTGCAACGTCGGCACTAGTACGTCCTGTACGTCGGAAAACCCCCACTGATGGAAGTTTCACTTTATTACAAATGCAACAAAATTAAGTTAAATTTAATATATAGCATTTTTGTTGTATTTACAACAAAAATATGTACTAAGGAGTTCAGTATGAAATAACGTATTGTGCCTTGAGCGAAGCGAAAGGAATGGGAATAATGATGAAGGAAATTCTGCGTGAAATAGGAATGATAGCAAGAGCATTAGATTCTATAAGTAATATTGAATTTAAAGAATATGACCTTACGAAAGGGCAGTATTTGTACCTTGTGCGAATTTGTGAAAACCCAGGAATTATTCAGGAAAAGTTAGCGCAGATGATAAAAGTAGACCGGACAACAGCTGCTCGTGCAATAAAAAAACTTGAAATTAATGGCTTTATTGAAAAGAAAGTAGATAAACA